>NZ_JBFUHT010000002.1:0-223659 GCF_056402275.1 Azospirillum sp. P4_B5 | reverse complement strand
TCGCAGGAGAGGGAATTTTGTCCCCTCCCCTGCGAAGCGGGGGAGGGTTAGGGAGGGGGCAAGAACGCCCTACTCCGCCGCGACCTTCTCTTGCTCCACCACCGGCGTCCACCGCAGCACCGGCTTCCGCGCCGCGGCGGTCTCGTCGAGGCGGCGGCGTGGGGTCAGGCGCGGGGCGCCCTGGAAATAGGCCACGTCGCCGGACTTGGCCCGCTCCGCCAGGGCGCGCAGCGCCGTGACGAACTGGTCCAGGCTGGCCTTCGACTCGGTCTCGGTCGGCTCGATCAGCAGGGCGCCATGCACGACCAGCGGGAAGTACATGGTCATCGGGTGGAAGCCCTCGTCGATCAGCGCCTTGGCGATGTCGAGCGTGGTCACCCCCGTGCCTTTCAGGAAGCGGTCGTCGAACAGGCATTCGTGCATGCACGGCCCCGCGAAGGAGGGCGTCATCACGTCCTGCAGGCGGGCCAGCAGATAGTTCGCGTTCAGCACCGCGTCGTTCGCCACCTGCCGCAGACCGTCGGCGCCGTGGCTCATCATGTAGGCGAGCGCGCGGACGAACATGCCCATCTGGCCGTGGAACGCCTTCATCCGCCCGAAGGCCGGGCCGTCGCCGGCCTGCTCCACCAGACGGAAGGCGCCGTCCTTGTCCTGCACCACGTAGGGCACCGGGACGTAGGGGGCCAGCGACTCCGCGAAGACCACCGGGCCGGAGCCCGGACCGCCGCCGCCGTGCGGGGTGGAGAAGGTCTTGTGCAGGTTGATGTGCATCACGTCGATGCCGAGGTCGGCCGGACGCACCCGCCCGACGATGGCGTTGAAGTTGGCGCCGTCGCAGTAGAAATAGGCGCCCGCCGCGTGCACCGCCTCGGCGATGGTGATGATGTCGCGCTCGAACAGGCCGCAGGTGTTCGGGTTGGTCAGCATCAGGCCGGCCACGTCGGGGCCGAGCTTGGCCTTCAGCGCCTCCAGATCGACGCGCCCGTCCTCGGTCGCCGGGATCGCCTCGACGGCGTAGCCGCAGGCGGCGGCGGTCGCCGGGTTGGTACCGTGGGCGCTTTCCGGGACGAGGATCTTGGTGCGGCCCTTATCGCCCTTGGCGTCATGGGCGGCGCGGATCGCCATGATGCCGCACATCTCGCCATGCGCGCCCGCCGCCGGCGCCAGCGTCACCGCCGCCATGCCGGTCAGCGTGGCGAGCCAGCGGCCCAGCTCCGCCATCAGTTCCAAGGCACCCTGCACCGTGCTTTCGGGCTGGAGCGGGTGCACGTCGGCGAAACCCGGCAGCCGCGCCATCTTCTCGTTCAGGCGCGGGTTGTGCTTCATCGTGCAGGAGCCGAGCGGGTACAGGCCGCTGTCGATCGCGTAGTTCTTCTGCGACAGGCGGGTATAGTGGCGGACCACCTGCGGCTCGGCGAGGCCCGGCAGGCCGATCCGGCCGCGCGGCTTCACCGCCCCCAGGCGCGATCCCACCGCGGGGGCCTCCGTCAGGTCGACGCCGCAACGCCCGGCGCTGTCCTGTTCGAAGATCAACGGCTCCTCGATCTGCAGGCCGCGGTTGCCGGTGACGGTCTCCGGAACAGCGCTGTCCGAATTCTGGATGCCGGTCGGGCGACCCTGGTTGTTCATGCTCATCACAGAACCTCGGCGAGGGCGGTGGCGAAGGCGTCCATGTCGGACTCGGTGTTGGTCTCGGTGGCGGCCACGATCAGCAAGTCGTCGAGCCCGCCGCCGAACAGGCGGGAGGCCGGAACGCCGCCCAGGATGCCGCGTTGCGCCAGCGCTTCGACCACCCCTGCGGCCGGCTTCGGCAGTTTCATGGTGAATTCGTTGAAGAAGCTGTCGTTGACGATCTCGACGCCCGTCACCGCCGCCAGCTTATCGGCCAGCTGCACGGCCTTGGCGTGGTTGAGCTGGGCGAGCCGGGTGAAACCCTCCTCCCCCAGCAGGCTGAGGTGGATGGAGAAGGCCAACGCGCACAGGCCGGAGTTGGTGCAGATGTTCGAGGTCGCCTTCTCGCGGCGGATGTGCTGCTCACGCGTCGACAGCGTCAGCACGAAGCCGCGCCGCCCGTCGGCGTCCACCGTCTGGCCGCAGAGACGGCCCGGCATCTGGCGGACCAGCTTCTCCTTCACCGCGAACAACCCGACATAGGGGCCGCCGAAGTTCAGCGCGTTGCCCAGCGACTGGCCTTCCGCCGCCACGATGTCGGCGCCCATCTCGCCCGGCGGGGTCAGCAGACCGAGCGACACGGCCTCCGTCACCACGATGATCAGCAGAGCGCCCTTGGCCTGGCAGGCCTTGCCCAGTTCCGTGTAGTCGCGGACATGGCCGAACACGTCGGGGTTCTGCACGACGACGCAGGAGGTGTCGCCGTCCACCGCGGCCAGCAGGTCCTCACCGCCGGTGGGGGCCGGCGGCATCACCACCGTCTCGAAGCCGATGAAGCGGGCGTCGGTCGTCGTCGTGTCGCGGTAATGCGGGTGCAGGCCACCAGACAGCACGGCCTTCTTCCGCCGGGTGACGCGGTTGGCCATCATCACGGCTTCCGCACAGGCGGTGGCGCCGTCGTACATGGAGGCGTTGGCGACGTCCATGCCGGTCAGCAGCGAGACCTGGGTCTGGAACTCGAACAGGACCTGCAGCGTGCCCTGGCTCACCTCCGGCTGGTACGGGGTGTAGGCGGTCAGGAACTCGCCGCGCTGCACCAGATGGTCCACCGTCGCCGGAATGTGGTGGCGGTAGGCACCGGCGCCGAGGAAGCTCGGCACGCTGCCGGCGGGCAGGTTCTTCCCCGCCATCGCCGACAGGGCGCGATCGACCTCAAGCTCGCCCATGTGGTTGGACAGCCCCTCGATCGGGCCGGAGAGGCGGGCCGCCTCGGGCACGTCGCGGAACAGTTCGTCCACCGACGGCACGCCGATGGCCTCCAGCATGGAGCGCCGGTCGGCCTCGGTCAGGGGCAGGTAGCGCATCTCAGGCTTGCCCTTCCACGAAGGCCTTGTAGGCGGCTTCGTCCATCAGCGCGTCCAGTTCCGCCGGGTTGCTGAGGCGCAGCTTGAAGAACCAGCCGGTGGTCTCGGCCCCGGCGTTGACCAGGGACGGGTCGTTCTCCAGGTCGGCGTTGGCCTCGATCACCTCGCCGGAGACCGGGGCGAACACGTCGCTGGCGGCCTTCACCGACTCCACGACCGCGGCTTCCTTGCCCTGGGTGAGCTGGCGGCCGACGTCCGGCAGCTCGACGAACACGACGTCGCCGAGCTGCTGCTGGGCGTGGTCGCTGACGCCGACGGTGCCGACATCGCCTTCGACGCGGACCCACTCATGGTCCTTGGTGTACTTGATGGTCATGGTTGTCCCCTGTTCGAAACGGTTTTTGGATTGTCCGCGTGTGATTCTCAGCCGCGGTAGTAGCGCTGCGGCACGAAGGGCATGGCGGCGACCTTGGCGGCCAGCGGCTTGCCGCGGACCATGAGTTGGACCGGCGTGCCCACGGCGGCGTGCGCGCGGTCCACATAGCCCATGGCGACCGGGGCGGAAGCGGTAGGGCCGAAGCCGCCGCTGGTCACCTCGCCGATCTTTTGTCCGTCCGCGTCGCAGACGTCGGTGTGCTCGCGGGCCGGCTGGCGGCCTTCCGGCTGAAGGCCGACGCGGCGGCGCGGGGCGCCGTTGGCGAGCTGGTCCTTGATGATGGCGTATCCGGGGAAGCCGCCCTCCTCCCGGCGGCGCTTGGACAGCGCCCATTCCAGGCCGGCCTCGACCGGAGTCGTCGTCTCGTCGATGTCGTGGCCGTAGAGGCAGAGCCCGGCCTCCAGCCGCAGCGAGTCGCGCGCACCCAGCCCGATGGCCTCGACCTCGTCCTCGGCCAACAGGGCGCGGGCGATGGTTTCGGCGTCGGACGTGTCGCAGGAGATCTCGTAGCCGTCCTCGCCCGTGTAGCCGGAGCGGGTGATGATCACCGGGATGCCGTCGAAGGTGGCCGGCAGGTAGCTCATGAATTTCATGGTGGCGGCTTCGGGAATGAAGCGCCCAAGCACCGCCGCGGCCTCGGGCCCCTGAAGGGCCATCAAAGCGAGGTCGTCCAGCAATTCCACGTCGGCCTTGCCCTTCAGGCGCTCGCGCATGTGGGCGACGTCGTGGTCCTTGCGGGCGGCGTTGACGACCAGGAACAGGTGGTCGCCGGCGTTGGTGACCATCAGGTCGTCCAGGATGCCGCCCTGCTCGTTCAGGAACAGCGTGTAGCGCATGCGCCCACGGGCCAGCCCCTTGATGTCGCCGGGGACCAGCGACTCCAGCGCGGCGGCCGGGTCTTCGCCGGTCAGGCGCACCTGCCCCATGTGCGACACGTCGAACAGCCCGGCCTTGGCGCGGGTGTGCTGGTGTTCCTTGAGGATGCCGAGCGGGTACTGCACCGGCATGTCGTAGCCGGCGAAGGGCACCATCTTGCCCTTCAGCTCCAGATGGAGGCTGTGCAGCGGCGTTGTCTTGAGGGACTCAGAAGCCTCGGTCACGCGGGTCCTCCGACATAGGGTCGCACAACCCGCGCCGGAATTGACGCGAGTCCTGCCCCCTCTGTCCTGGACCTGAGAGATTCACCGGCGGGGTCCAACCCCCAACAACCGGTTTACTCCTTCGGTGAGCCGTCATCCGCTGTGCACGGACGAAGCTGCTTTCCAGAGTTGCCTTGTCCCCCTTGCGGTCCTTTTGCCTGAGAGTTTCCGGGGCGGTTGCTCCTTCGGCGCCACTGTCCGGTGAACCGGACAGCGATCTCTCCCGCGAGGGATCGTCAGCTTGTGCCGTTTAACCTACCGGGACCTTTGCGAATGTCAATTGGGGTTCGCTCGGGTGCCGGGGACGCTCACTTCAGGTCCAGATGGCTGCCGTCGCAGAAGGGCGGCTTCCTGGTCGCCTTGCAGCCGCAGAAGCGCGCCTTCATGGAGGTGGCGGGAGCGAACTTCATCGGCTCCAGCCCGGTGCCGGCGTGGCTGCCGTCGCACAGCGGCTGCTTTGCGCTGCGCCCGCACCGGCACCACCAGTAGGTTTTGCCAGCTTCCAGTTCGATAATGATGGGTTCCTTGGTCGCGGCGACCGGTGCGCTGGCCATGAGTCTTGTCCTTTGTTCGATCGCTGAATCCAATGCGGGCCATCGAAGGCTAACCGACCCGGGCCTTAAGGCAAGCGTCCTATGAACGGCATCGTTTCCGCCGCTTGCCAACCCGCTTCCAAGCGAATCGGGCGCGGGAAGTCGCAGCGACAGGCGTGCCCAGTCAAGGATTTTAATCTCGATTAATGAGGAATATAGTCTCTTAAATCTCCTCAAAGGATGATAGTCCTAAATTCGTCCGCCGCGAGACCTTTTGCTCAACGGCCCCTCGCTGCACCGCCAATGTTTCAAGGAGCGTTCTATGTCCGTCCAGACCTTCAACCCGACCGATCTGTCTCAGAACGCCACCAACTGGGCCGTCGCCCAGCGCATCGTCGGGCCGTTCGCCCCGCACGCCCAGGTGTCGCCGGATCTGACCATCGCGCTTGATCCCGGCCACCTGCTGAACAACGCCATTCTGACTGAGGTGAACGCGCAAATCGTCGGTCCCTTCACACCTCCGGCCTCGGGCTTCCGCATCGACCGCGTGGTGGTAGACCGAATGACGGGTGCGGCGAGCATCGTAACCGGGATAGTGAACAGCTTGGCCCCGCCGGCCATCCCGTCCGGAAAACTGCCTGTCGCGCGTGTGTTCATGGACAACATCACCACCTCGGTGAAGAATGACGCAATCGCTGATGAGCGTGCGCTCCATGATAGCAGCGCCTCCATAGCCGCAGTATGCCGCGCTTACCTCAACGTGACCACATCGGTCCCCCAAGCGGTCCATGTTAAGACCCCGCTCTCCGCCGTGACGTTTGACGTTGGCAACGGATTCGACAGCGCAAACAGCCGCTTCAAACCGTCATTGGCTGGCTACTATGCGGTGAGCGCGACAATCGGTTATCAGGGCGTCAGCGCCGGATACGGAATGTCCGCGGTCATTTATCTGAACGGTGCCACACTGTCGGGAACGAACTCCAACACCACTGGCGCTCAGTGGGTTTCGACTTACGATGTAGTGTATTTGAATGGATCGACGGACTTTCTTGAAGTCTATGCCTACCAATCCGGCCCGACCACCTGCACACTGCACACCGGAGCCAGCAATACGTACTTCACCGCAACAAAAGTTGCCTGATACGCCCGAGGCGCCCTCAGCGGGCGCCTCTTCTTTCTCATGCTTCAGCCAAACTGAATATTCTTTTTCCAATGCTTCAATACAACGTTACTGCTTCATCTGTGCCCGGTTGAAGGCCAGCTGCTCCGGCGTCAGTTGGAAGCCCAGGAAAATTTTCCAGTCCTTGCCGTTGGCGTCCTTGGGCAGCGGGATCTTCGGCGCCAGCTCCTCGCGGCTGCCGGAGCGGAGCTTGCCGGCATCGAAGGTCACGGAGGTGTCGAATTCCGTCTTGGTGGTCGGCGCTTCCTCGCCCGGCTTGGCGACGGCGACAAAATAGCGGTAATTCGCCGTGTTGCCCTGCATCGCGGGCCCGCGCTCCGCGATCAGGAAGACGTTCACGTTCACCGTGACGCCGTCGCTGGTGTAGTCGCAGTTGCCGGAATAGTCGGCCAGAGCCGCGCGGGAGGTGACGTCCGTCAGGTCGCGCCCGCCCCCATTGCGGAACTGGGTGACCTCCGCCAGATCGCGGACGATGGACACCTTCGGGCAGGCCAAGGCCGCGTCCACCGCCGCGTTGCTGCCGCCCCCAAGTCCGGAACAGCCGGTGAGCGCCAAGACGCCGACCCCTGCACCGAGACTCGCGAATGCAAGCGCCCGCGGGCTTTTCCGGGCGGGGGTTCCTATATTACGGTCGCGGCGGCGGTCCATCGGTCTGACCTAACGGTTGGAAGGGTGTGTTCTGCCACGACTTTAGAGAAGCGGTGGGGCCGGCACAAGGCCACGCCGCCGCTGCGACGAACGAACCCCTACACCCCTTTTTCGAGACACCGGAACGACGCGCATGACCCAGACGCCCCTGACCATCCTGCTCGCGGCCCCCCGAGGCTTCTGCGCCGGCGTGGACCGCGCGATCCAGATCGTGGAGGTGGCGCTGGAGCGGTTCGGCGCCCCCGTCTATGTCCGGCACGAGATCGTCCACAACCGATTCGTGGTGCAGAGCCTGGAGGCCAAGGGCGCCATCTTCGTGGACGAGTTGGACCAGGTGCCCGACGGCGTGCCGGTGGTCTTCTCCGCCCACGGCGTGCCGAAGTCGGTCCCGGCGGCGGCGGAGCAGCGCGGCCTGTTCTACCTCGACGCCACCTGCCCGCTGGTCAGCAAGGTGCACCGCGAGGCCGAGCGCCACTTCAACGAAGGGCGCCAGATCGTCCTGATCGGCCACGCCGGCCACCCGGAGGTGATCGGCACCATGGGCCAGTTGCCCCAGGGCGCCGTGGTGCTGGTGGAGACGGTGGAGGACGTGGCGACGGTCCAGGTGGATGACCCGGAGAATCTCGCCTACGCCACCCAGACCACCCTGTCGGTGGACGAGACGGCGAGCATCGTCGCCGCCCTCCAGGCCCGCTTCCCGTCGATCGGCGGGCCGAAGAAAGAGGACATCTGCTACGCCACCACGAACCGCCAGCAGGCGGTGAAGGCCATCGCGCCGAAGGTGGACGCCCTGCTGGTGCTGGGCGCGCCGAACTCCTCCAATTCCAAGCGACTGGTCGAGGTGGCGAAGATCCACGGTTGCCAGCGCGCCCAGCTCGTCCAGCGCGCGGCGGACATCGACTGGTCGGCGCTGGACGGCGTCGCCACGCTGGGCATCACCGCCGGAGCGTCGGCCCCCGAAGTGCTGGTGGAGGAGGTCATGGAGGCCGCCCGCGCCCGCTACGCCGTGACCGTGGAGGAGCTGCGCACCGCCTTCGAGGACATCACCTTCAAACTGCCGAAGCCGCTTCTGGACGGCGGCGCCCCTTCCCGTCCGGTCCCGGCAGACGCATAATGCAAAGGCCCGCATAATCCAGGGACCGGCCTTCGCGAAGGAGACGTTCATGGGCGCCCCCGCCATCCAGAAGATGGACATTGACGAGTTCCTCGTCTGGGCAGACCGGCAGGAGCCGGACACGCGCTACGAGCTGGTCGGCGGGCGGCCGCGGGGAATGAACGCGTGCTCCCAGGCGCACAGCCAGATCGCCGCGAACGTCGTCTATGAGGTTCGGCGGCGGTTGCGCCCGCCCTGCCGCGTTCTGTCGGAAACGGCCATCGAACGCGACGACCGCGCCGACCGCTTTTACGAGGCCGACATCGCCGTCACCTGCTCGCCCCACCAGCCCGGCCAGCGCTCGACGCCGAATCCGGTGCTGGTGGTCGAGATCCTGTCCGACAGTACGGCCAGCCACGACCGCGGCACCAAGGTGCCCGACTACCTGCAGATCCCCTCCGTGCAGGAGGTGCTGCTGGTGGACAGCCGCGCCGTCCGGGCGCAGCTCTGGCGCCGCGACGGACGGCGCTGGATCGTCGAGGATTTCACCGACGACGCCACGCTGCCGCTGGCCTCCATCGGGACGGAGCTTCCCCTGGCGGCGCTGTACGACGGCATCGCCCTGTGAGCGGCCCAGAGGTGAGCGGCCGCGCCGCCATTGACCGGCGCCCCGAATCCCGGTAAGGCGCTGGCATGGCCGTTTACACCGAAGTCACCGACGAAGAGCTGAACGCTTTCATCGCCCAGTATGATCTGGGCGCCGTCCTGTCCTGCAAGGGCATCGCGGAGGGGGTGGAGAATTCCAACTTCCTCCTGGTGACGGAGCGCGGCCCTTACATCCTGACGCTCTATGAGAAGCGCACCCGGCGGGAGGACCTGCCCTTCTTCCTGGGCCTGATGGAGCATCTTGCCGACAAGGGCATCGCCTGTCCGCTGCCGGTCCAGGGAACGGACGGGCAGGCCCTGCGCGAACTGGCCGGGCGCCCGGCTGTGATCGTCACCTTCCTGGCTGGCATGTGGCCGCGCCGCATCACGCCGCACCACTGCGCGGAGCTGGGGACGGCGCTTGCCCGTTTGCATTTGGCCGTCGCCGACTTCCGGATGGAACGTCCCAACGCCCTGTCGCTGGACGGCTGGAAGGACCTCGCCGGGAAATGCGCGCCGCGCGCCGATGAGGTCGCCCGCGATTTGCGCGCCACGCTGGAGGCGGAGCTTGCGGCGCTGGGGGCCAATTGGCCCGCCGGCCTGCCGTCCGGGGTCATCCACGCCGACCTGTTTCCCGACAACGTGTTCTTCCGCGGCGACGGGCTGTCCGGCCTGATCGACTTCTACTTCGCCTGCAACGACTTCCTGGCCTACGACATCGCGATCTGCATGAACGCCTGGTGCTTCGAGATCGACGGGTCGTTCAACGCAACCAAGGCGCGGATGCTGCTGACCAGCTACCAGAAGGTCCGCCCCCTGTCGCCGGCGGAGCTGGCCGCCTTGCCCTGGCTGTGCCGCGGCAGCGCCCTGCGCTTCCTGCTGACGCGCCTCTACGACTGGCTGAACCACCCGCCGGGCGCTTTCGTGCGCCCGAAGGACCCGCTGGAATATCTGCGCAAGCTGCGCTTCCACCAGACCGTCCGCGGGCTCGGCGACTACGCGCTCGACGACGGCGGCAGCTATCAGGTCTGATGACATGACGGACGCAGCGAACAGCGGTGACGGCGCGCCGAAGGTCGTCGACATCTTCACCGACGGCGCGTGCAGCGGCAACCCCGGCCCCGGCGGCTGGGGCGCCATCCTGCGCTACAACGGGGTGGAGAAGGAGCTGTACGGTGGCGAGCCGGCCACCACCAACAACCGCATGGAGCTGATGGCCGCCATCCAGGCGCTGGAGGCGCTGAAGCGGCCCATGGAAGTGCGGCTCTACACCGACAGCGAGTATGTGAAGAACGGCATCACCCAGTGGATTCACGGCTGGAAGGCCCGTGGCTGGAAGACCGCCGACAAGAAGCCGGTGAAGAACGAGGATTTGTGGCGCCGCCTGGACGAGGCGAAGCGGCAGCATCGCATCGAATTCCACTGGGTGCGCGGCCACGCCGGCCATCCGGAGAACGAACGGGCCGACGCGCTGGCCCGCCAGGGCGTCGCCGATGTCCGGCAGGCCGCGCGGGGCTGATCCCGCGCGCCAAACAACCACCATCCTCAAGGGCTTCTGGACGGCGGACCCGCCGTCCCGCTAGGCTCCCTCCGATAACGGACGACGAAAGATCGTTGGGAGGAGACCGAGATGTATCCGCATTTGCGGAACGAAGCCCGCTGGGTGCTGCCCGAGGTGCTGGCTCATCAGGCCGCCGAACGCGGCGGCAAGACCTTCGTCACGATGATCGGCGGAGATTCCATCACCTACGCCGAAGCGCAGGAGCAGGCCGCCCGCGTGGCCGGCTTCTTCGCCGGGCTGGGCGTGAAGCCGGGCGACAAAGTGGCGGTGATGCTGCCGAACGGGCTGGACTTCGTGCGCGTGTGGCTGGGGCTGGGGCGGCTGGGCGCTGTCATGGTCGCGCTGAACACCGAGCTGAAGGGCGGCTTCCTGGAACACCAGTTGGAGAACGCCGGAGCGGCCCTGGCGGTGGCCGATGCCGCGCTGGCCGACCGCATCACCGACATCGCGCCGCGCCTGACCGCGCTGCGCGGGCTGGTGGTGCCCGGCGCGGCGGAGGGATCGCCGCACCGCGCGCTGGAGGGCTGGCGCGACGCCGCTCCCTATGACGGCCCCCTGCCCCGCGCCGGCGACGACGCCTGCATCATGTACACGTCGGGCACCACCGGCCTGTCGAAGGGCGTGCTGATGCCGCACGGCCACGGCTTCCTGTTCGGGCTGGGCTCCATCGACAATTTCGCGCTGACGGACGAGGACCGTTTCTACATCTGCCTGCCGCTGTTCCACGCCAACGGGCTCTACATGCAGCTCTACGCCGCGATGATTTCCGGCGGGTCGGCGGTGCTGCGTGAGCGGTTCAGCGCGTCCTCCTGGCTCGACGACATCCGGCGCCACGGCTGCACGGTGACCAACTCGCTGGGCGCCGTCACCGCCTTCGTGGTGGCCCAGCCGCCGCGCTCCGACGACCGGGACCACCCGCTGCGCCTCGTCGGCGCCGCCCCCAACCCGGCGGACACCGAGCGGGTGCTGCGCGAGCGCTTCGGCGTCCGCGACGTCATCAGCCTCTACGGCATGACCGAGGTGAACATTCCGCTCTACGCCGAGATGGGCAAGCCGCGCCCCGGCACCTGCGGCAAGGTCTACGACCGCTATTTCGAGGTGGAGATCCGCGATCCGCAGACCGACATCCCGGTGCCGCACGGTCAGGTCGGCGAGGTCATGGTGCGCCCGAAGGCCGCCTTCGGCTTCCTGTCCGGCTATCACCGGATGCCCGACAAGACGGTGGAGGCGTGGCGGAATCTGTGGTTCCACACCGGCGACGCCGCGGTGATGGACGCGGAGGGCTACGTCACCTTCGTCGACCGCATCAAGGACTGCATCCGCCGCCGCGGCGAGAACGTCTCGTCCTACGAGGTGGAGACGGTGCTGTCTCGGCTGGACGGCGTGGCGGAGGTCGCCGCCTACGCCGTACCGGCGGGCATTCCGGGGGCGGAGGACGAGATCATGGTGGCGCTGGTCGCCGCACCGGGCGCCGCCCTGACACCGGAGGTCGTGGCGGCCTTCGCCGAGCGTGAATTGCCGCGCTACGCCCAGCCCCGCTACATCGACATCGTGGACGCCTTCCCCAAGACGCCGACCGCCAAGGTGCAGAAGGCCAAGCTGCGCGAACGCGGCGTGGGGGATACCACCTGGGACCGTATGAAGGTGGGGTGACGCCTCCAAACGCCCTCTCCCGCTCCGGGAGAGGGCATTCCGGCTCCCTTACAGCGCCCCCAGCACCGCTTCGGCCGAGGACACCTCGAACTGGCCCGGCTTCTCGACGGCGAGGTGGGTGACCTTGCCGTCCTTGGCGACCAGGGCGAAGCGCTGGCCGCGCAGGCCAAGGCCGTAGCCCGTGCCGTCCATCGTCAGGCCCAGCGCCTGGGTCAGCGCGGCGTTGCCGTCCGGCAGCATGGTGACCTTGCCGCCGACGCCGTTCTTCTCGCCCCAGGCGCGCATAACGAAGGGATCGTTGACGGCGAGGCAGACGATGTCGTCCACGCCCTTGGCCTTCAGATCCTCGGCCTTCTGGACAAAGCCCGGCAGATGCTTGGCGGAGCAGGTCGGGGTGAAGGCGCCCGGCACGGAGAACAGCACCACCGTCTTGCCGTTGAACAGCGCGTCGGTGGTGATGTCCTGCATCCCGTTGTCGGTCAGATGCTTCAGCGTGACGGACGGGATGGCGTCGCCCACTTGAATGGTCATGTCTCCTGAACTCCCAAATTCTTTGTGTTTCAGCTTTTGATCTTGCCGGACGCCCGGTCGAGCGCGTCGAGGACGGCGCCCTCGGTGAGCAGTTCCGGAAGCGCGATGCCCTCCGGAGCCCCCGGACCATAGACGATGTTGAAGGGAATGCCATAGCGGCCGTGTCGGGCAAGGTAGCGGGCGATGGCCTCGTCCGGGCGGGTCCAGTCGGCGCGCATGGCGGTCACCGTCCCGGCGTCCTCCAGCCGTTGCGCGACGGTCCCGCGGTTCAGCACCAGCTTCTTGTTCGCTTGGCAGGTGATGCACCAGTCGGCGGTGACGTCCACGAAGACGGTGCGACCAGCGGCCACCTGCTCGCGGATCACGGCCTCGTCGAAGGCGACCCAGCGCGCCGCCGTGCTTTCGGCCACCGGAGCCGCCCCGGCGGAGGGACCGAAGACGGCGGGGACGGCGAAGGCCACCACGGCCAGCAGCCCGGCCAGCGCCGCCCCGGCCCAGCGCGCCGAGTCCGTCAGGCGGCGGCCCAGCCACAGCGCGGCGACCAGCCCGCCCATCAGCACGGCGACGGCCAGCGCCGGCACCTCCCCCACCTGGACGACCAGCACCGACAGCAGCCAGAGCGCCGTCAGGGCCAGCGCCCCGCCCAGCACCCGGCGCAGCGCCACCATCCAGCGCCCCGGACGCGGTAGCAGGCGCGCGGCGCGCGGGAAGGCGGCGATCAGCAGATAGGGCAGCGCCAGCCCGACGCCGAGCGCGGCGAAGATGGCGAACACCTCCAGCGCCCCGCGGGCCAGCGCGAAGCCCACCGCCGTCCCCAGGAAGGGCGCGGAGCAGGGTGTGGCGAGCAGCGTGGCGAAGGCGCCGGTGGCGAACTGCCCGCCCAGCCTCTGTCCCTCTGGCCCCTGCCCCTCCGGCCCGCCCAGCCGGTCGGCGATGGCGCGCGGCAGCGGAAGTTCGAACAGGCCCCACAGGTTGGCGGCGAACAAGGTCACCAGGACGACCATGAAGACGAGGAACAGCGGTTGCTGGAACTGGATGCCCCAGCCCACGGCGCCACCCGCCGCCTTCACCGCGACCAGCGCCCCGGCGAGGATCAGAAAGGAGGTCAGGATGCCCGCCGCCGAGGCCAGGAAGCCGGCGCGCACCGCCGCGGGCGCCCGTCCGCCATGCTGGACGATGGACAGCAGCTTCAGCGACAGCACCGGCAGCACGCAGGGCATCAGGTTCAGAATCAACCCGCCCAGCAGGGCCACGCCCAGCATGGTGAGCAGCCCCGCCGGAGCCGCTCCGGCGCCTCCGCCCAGCCCCGCCACGACGGTTGCAGGAGCCTCCACCGACCGATTGCCGTCCACCACCGTCAGCGTCATCGCCCGTCCGGCGAGGTCCAGGCCGGGCGTCGGGTCGGTGGCGTCCATCCGCAGGATCGCGCGCCGGTCGCCGTCGAGGAACTGGCTCTTGGGCGCGGCGAAGGTCACCGGCGGGTCGGTTTCCACGAACACGTCGGGGGCGACCATCGGCTCGCGGGCGGTGACCTCGACCTCCAGCGCGGCGCCCTGGCCGCGCACCGCCGTGACGGTCAGGCCTGACGCCCGCCCGTCGCCGGGCACCAGGGATTGGGCGCGGGCGATGTCGTTGGCCGACGGCCCGGGCGTTGCCGGCCCCTCGGGGATGGACAGGGACAGCGCCACCATCTCCGGCACGCAGATGGTCGAGCAGACCAGCAGCTCCGCCTTCAGCGCGAGGTCGAGCGGCTTGCCCGGCTCCGCCGGGGTGGCGGCGATGGGGAACAGCACCTCCGCGTCGTAGCCCGCCGTCTCGAAGCCCAGAACGGTGAAGCGGTGCGGGGCCGGGTAGATCAGTTCCGTTGCCTTGAGGTTCCGCGACTCCGACCAGTCCAGCCGCGGCGCGAAGCCGGCGTCCCCCGGAGTGCGCCAATAGGTTTTCCAGCCGGGCTCCAGCCGGACCTCCAGCCCCAGGGGGATTTTGGTGAGATCGCCCACCCCCTGCACCGACGCGACGAGCCGGGCCTCCACCGGGCCGGACTTGACCCAGGCGCCGGTCTCCGCCCTCCCCATTGCGGGTGCGGCCAAGGCCAGGATGGCGATCAGGAACGGAACAAACCTTTTCATCGCACCGACTGTTCTCATATCAAGACGCAGCGGGCCGCCCATCGGCCGTGGCTGTATATGGATGACAAAGCTTGGCCCGTGCTGTCACACTCGGGCGAAGACGGCAGCGGGCGGCCGCCCAACGGTCCACCCGTCCCCCGACACTAAGGATAGCGCCCATGCCGCACCTGACCAAGTCCTCGGACTATCTGACCGGCCAGTTGCTGATCGCCATGCCGGGCATGACGGACCCGCGTTTTCAGCGGACCGTGATCTACATGTGCGCCCATAACGACGACGGCGCCATGGGCCTCGTCGTCAATCGCCTGTTCGGATCGGTCACCTTCGAGGATTTGCTGGAACAGCTCGAGATCGAAATCCAGGAGCCGATCGCCAACATGCCCGTCCATTATGGCGGTCCCGTAGAGTCCGGGCGCGGATTCGTCCTGCATTCGACCGACTATGTGCGGGACGGCACGCTGGTGGTGGACGACGAGGTGGCGCTGACCGCGACCATCGACATCCTGCGCGCGATTTCCGAGGACCGCGGACCGCGCCGCAACCTCCTGCTGCTCGGCTACGCCGGCTGGGGACCGGGGCAACTGGACGCGGAAATCCAGGCGAACGGCTGGCTGAACGTGCCCTGCGACGAGTCGCTGCTGTTCGATCCCGAACTGGACACCAAGTGGGAACGCTCGATCGCCAAGCTCGGCGTCAGCCTGTCGATGCTGTCGGCGGAGGCCGGGCACGCCTGACGGCGTCCGCTCCCGGTCACGGTCACGACCCGCCGCACCGCAAGCGGCGGGACCTCATGTCAGAACTTTTGATTCACGGACCCTTGCTGGCGATCGCCAGAGCGAGGCCGCGGGCCTGCATCAGCTCGCTGCACCGTTCGACCAGCTCGTCTCCGGCGTAGACCGCCCAGCCGCTCTGGAAGCCCGACGCCTCGTAGCGCAGATCGACGCGGCGTCCGTCCAGTTCGACGGCGTAGGTCAGGGAGTCTTCTTTCGTCCAAGTGGCGTTCGGATAGGTGGGGTTCGACGACATATCCGCCTCATGGGATGCGAAGGACATGCCGTCAGCCTGCGCCCGCTCCCTTAACCGCGGGTTAAGCCGACCGGGACGGCGTCTTGGGATTTTGGAGGCGCACACCCCAACCGGACGGGCTAGCCCCGCCACTCCTCGCGCAGGACGGCGTAGAGGACATGGTCCCGCCACACCCCGTCGATGCGCAGATAGCCGCGCGCGTAGCCTTCGTGGGTGAAGCCGACCTTTTCCAGCAGGCCGCGGCTGGGCGCGTTGGTCGGCAGGCAGGCCGCCTCGACCCGGTGCAGCCCCAACTGCCCGAAGGCGAAATCCAGCACCAGCCGGGTGGCGCCGGACATGTAGCCGTTGCGCGCGTAGGGCTGCCCAACCCAGTAGCCGAGCGTCGCCATCTGGGCCACGCCACGCCGCAGGTTGGTCAGCCCCAGCCCGCCGACCAGCCGGTCGGTCGCCCGGTCGTAGACGAGGAA
The DNA here is from genome assembly GCF_056402275.1 of Azospirillum sp. P4_B5. Taxonomy (NCBI): domain Bacteria; kingdom Pseudomonadati; phylum Pseudomonadota; class Alphaproteobacteria; order Rhodospirillales; family Azospirillaceae; genus Azospirillum; species Azospirillum sp. P4_B5. The sequence continues at coordinate 207,643 of NZ_JBFUHT010000002.1, read as the reverse complement.
GCTGTAGCCCTGGTCGTCGCGCCACTCCTGCGCCTGCCGCCGCAGCCGCCGCCCGAAGGCGCTGCGTGTCAGGGCGTCCGCCGGCCAGGTCGGCTCCCAGGGGGTCAGGAAGGCGCGGGAGTCAGCCCGCAGGTCGGCCCATTCCCGCCAGTCCCGCGGCAGCGGCGGGCGGATGTAGCAGATCGGCCCGTCGAGCCGGACCGCCGGCGGGCTGATGAGACCACTGCCGAGCAGGCGGATCATGCTGCCCCTCCCACCCTGGCGCGTCCCTTACCGGAACCGCGTGGCGATGCGGTCATACTCCTCCAGCCGGCCGATCGGGCCGATCGCGGCGACGGTGGGGCGGCTCTCGCGCAGGCGGCGGGCGACGCGGACGATGGACTCGCGGTCGACCGCGCCGATCTTCTCGACGATCTCCTCCACCGGCACCGGGCGCCCGTAAACCAGAAGCTGCTGTCCCAACTGCTCGCAGCGCGACATGGAGCTTTCCAGCGCCATCAGCGTCCCGGCGCGGAGCTGGGCGGCGGCGCGGGCCACCTCCTCGTCGGTCACGTCCTCGGTCACCCGCATCAGCTCGTCGCAGACGACCGGGACCAGTTCCGCCACCTCGTCCTCGCCGGTGCCGGCGTAGACGCCGAACAGGCCGCCGTCGCGGTAGGCGCCGGAGAAGGTGTAGATGGAATAGACCAGCCCGCGCTTCTCCCGCACCTCCTGGAAGAGGCGGGAGGACATGCCGCCGCCGAGCAGCGTGGACATCACCGAATGGGCGTAATAATCGGGATCGTGCACCCCCACCCCGTCGAAGCCGAGGACGAGGTGCATCTGCTCCAGGTCCCGCGCCTCGCGGAAGTCGCCACCGGCGTAGTGCGCGTTCTCGGATTCCGGCGCCGGGCGGGAGGACAGCCCGTCGAAGGCCGACAAGGCCATGTCGACGAGCCGGTCATGCTCCAGCCGCCCGGCGGCGGCCAGGACGATGCCCGGCGCGCCGTAATGGCCGTCGATGTAATCGACCAGGGCCGGGCGCGACAGGGCGCCGACGATCTCCGCCGACCCCAGCACCGGACGCCCGAGCGCCTGACCCGGATAGGCGGTGGACTGGAAATGGTCGAAGATGATGTCGTCGGGGGTGTCGGCGGACTGGCCGATTTCCTGGAGCACCACCGTGCGCTCCCGCACCAGCTCCTCGCTGTCGAGGACGGAGTTCTGGAGCATGTCGGCGATGAGGTCGAGCGCCAGTGCCGCGTCCTCGTGCAGGACCTTGGCGTAATAGGCCGTCTGCTCGCGCGTCGTGTAGGCGTTGAGCTGGCCGCCGACATTCTCGATCTCCTCGGAGATGCGGAAGGCGGAGCGCCGCTCGGTGCCCTTGAACAGCATGTGCTCGACGAGATGCGCCACGCCGTTGACGTTCGCGGACTCGTTGCGCGTGCCGACCCCGACCCAGCAGCCGAGCGAGACCGACTGCACGCCGGGCATCGTGTCGGTGGCGACGCGCAGCCCGTTCGGCAGCGTGGTCACGCGGATGCTCATGCGGCCTCCTTGGCGGCGCGGGCGCGGGCGACGACGAACTCCTGGACCGCCGCCATGTCGTTGGGCAGTTCGGACAGCCGCTCCTCGCGCTCGTAGAGGTCGGCGAGGCGCGGCGGCAGGACCGGCCGCCGGCCGGTGGCCGTCTCCACCGCGTCGGGGAACTTGGCCGGGTGGGCGGTCGCCATCACGACCACCGGCACCGACGGATCGACCGGGGCGGTCGCCGCGGAATGGATGCCGACGGCGGTGTGCGGATCGACCTGATAGCCACCGGTCTTCTCCCAGACCTCCTTGATGACGTCCATGGTCCGGGCGTCGTCGGCGCGGCCCGCGGCGAAGATCGCGTGCGCTTCGGCCAGCTGCGCGTCGGTGACGGCGAATTTGCCGTCCGCGCGGAAGCCGTCCATGGCGGCCTGCACGGCGGCGCCGTCGCGGCCCAGCAGGTCGAACAGCAGCCGCTCGAAGTTGGAGGAGATCTGGATGTCCATGCTGGGACTCAATGTGGGCACGACCGGAGCCGCCGACATGGTGCCGCTGGCAAAAAAGCGGGCTAGGATGTCGTTGGCGTTGGAGCCCACGATCAGCCGCTCCACCGGCAGGCCCATCGCCCGCGCGCCGTAGGCGGCGTAGACGTTGCCGAAATTGCCGGTGGGCACGGTGAAGGCCACCTTGCGGTCGGGCGCGCCCAGCGCCACCGCGGCGGCGAAGTAATAGACGATCTGGGCCATGATGCGCGCCCAGTTGATCGAGTTCACCGCCGACAGGCCCATCTTGTCGCGGAAGGCCATGTCGTTGAACAGCGCCTTCACCAGATCCTGGCAGTCGTCGAAGGTGCCGTGCAGCGCGATGTTGTGGACGTTGTCCGACAGGACGCTGGTCATCTGGCGGCGCTGCACCTCCGACGTGCGGCCCTTCGGGTGCAGGATGAAGATGTCCACGTTCCGGCGGTCGCGGCAGGCCTCGATGGCGGCGGAGCCGGTGTCGCCCGAGGTGGCGCCGACGATGGTCACCCGCTCGCCGCGCTTGGTCAGCACATGGTCGAACAGGCGGCCGAGCAGTTGCAGCGCCACGTCCTTGAAGGCCAGCGTCGGGCCGTGGAACAGCTCCATCACCCAGGTGCGCTGGTCCAACTGCACCAGCGGCACCACCGCGGCGTGGTCGAAGCTGGCGTAGGCGTCCGTCACGATGGCGCGGAAATCGTCCTCGGCGATGGCGCCGCCCAGAAAGGGCAGCATCACGCGCACGGCGATCTCGCTGTAGGGAAGGCCGCGCATCGCGCGGATCTCGTCGGCCGAGAACTGCGGCCAGCTTTCCGGGACATAGAGGCCGCCGTCACGCGCGAGACCGGCCAGAAGGACTTCCTCGAAACCCAGGACCGGGGCCTGGCCCCGCGTGCTGACGTACTTCAACGCACACTCTCCGACGCCTGAAGGTGGCCGACGCTGTGGCGGGCCGGCGACTCTTGTGGAACGGGCATAGTTAGCGCCCTCCCACACGCCGTGCAAGCGGCGGGTTCCCTCTTATGCAAGACGCTTGCGCGATACACTCTCGCGGCCATCCCTGCCGTCATTCCCTCTCCCCTCAGGGGAGAGGGTTAGGGTGAGGGGGCAGCATGGGCATCAGCCCATGCCAGGGGATTGCCAAGGGGCAGAATGCCCCTTGGCGGTGCGCCGCAGGCGCACCGGCCCCCTCACCCTCCCCACCGCTGACGCGGTGGGTCCCCTCCCTCTCCCCGCTATCGGCGGACCAAAGGTCCGCCTGTCGCGTCAGCGCAAACTTCGTTTGCGCGTGAGCGGAGGGGCGAGGGCAATCGCTCCGCCCGCCGGTCAGGCGCCGGTGTGGACGTCCAGCGGGTCGTGGTGCAGCGCCGACGGATCGTGCGCGGCATCGACCGGCGGAAGCTCCACCGTCTGGGCGGCCAGCGCGGCGGCCACCGACGCGGCGGTGCTGTGGTCCGCCGGCTGCGGCTGGGTCACCGTGTGGGACAGGACGTTGATGTCGCCCTCACCAAGCGCCTGCGCCTGCGCCGGAGCCCAGGCGGCCTTGGCCGGGCTGCCGCCGCCGTCGAACAGGCCTTCCTTGATGGCGTTGTACTTGGTCTGGTCGACCGTCTGCCAATCGTCCTTCAGGATGCCGCCGGTGTCGCCCGAGTTCGGGTTCCACGACCAATAGGTCCAGCTCGCCCCTTCCTTGCCGGCGCCCAGGTCGTTGGTGCCGTTGCCGTCCAGGTCGCCGTTCATATAGTCGATCAGCTTGGCCATGTAGGCCTTGTCCTGATCGGTCTCCAGCTTGCCGCCGAACTCGCCGACCAGAACCGGCGCCTTGTCGTCCTTCAGCAGCCAGCCCCAATTGTCGGTGTACTGGCCCGGCAGGTTGTTCGGGTAGTCGCTGGCCTTGAACCATTCCATCTCATGGATGGACGGGCCGTAGGAGTGGACCGAGTAGACCAGCTTGCCCGGATTGTCGAACTCGATCGGACGGTCCTTGGCGCCGCGCAGGTTGCCGCCCCACCACTCCCACTGGTTCTCGTGGATTTCGACGCCCTCGACCAGCAGCAGCCAATCCTTGTTCACGGACTGGATCTCGTTGCCGATGCGCTCCGCGGCCCAGGCCCAGTCGGTGGCCTTGTCGCCGCCACCCCAGGTCGCCTGCCCATGCGGCTCGTTGTGCAGGTCGGCACCGACCACCGTATCGTTGCCCTTGTATCGCTCGGCCAGCATCTTCCAGTTTTCGATCATCTTCGACTCCGGGTACTTGTCGTCGTACCACAAGCCGTTCTCGTTGGCCGACGCGCCGTCGCTGGAGCGGTGGTGGTCGAGGATGACCTTCATGCCGATGCGCCCGGCGTAGTCGATCACCTTGTCCATGACCTCAAGCGGGGACTTGTTCGCAAGGTCGGGATTCTTGGAGGTGTCGATGCCCGTCGCCCGGTCGGCGTCCAGCGCCGCGTCGCTCCACGGCAGACGGATGGTGTTGAAGCCCATCTCCTTCATCTGCTCCATCATCCCCCAGTAACCGCGCATGTCCATGCCATTGGGGTTGAAGACGAAGCCCTCGCCGCCGAACCAGTTGACGCCCGTCAGCTTGACGTTCTGACCCGACGAATCGACGATCTGGTTGCCGTCCGTGTGCAGGAAGCCCTTGGCGATGCCCATTGTTCTCAGCCCTCGTTGCCATTCGCGTTGGGCCGGAAGCTGGCGGTTTATGGTTAATGAAATATTGCCAGGAATGTCGCTTAATTCCGGCAATCCAAGGCATATGTGACCATGTCCGGAAGGAAGGATTTCGAGGACATTTGAGACAATGAAGACGCGTCGAGTGGTTGCGCTGTTTTGAAGCTGTTTTTCGGATTGATTGCTTGAATTCGCGAAGCGGCACACTGAAACGAAGGAGGGTTACCGGTCAGCCTTTTGCGTTCGGCGGGTTTTGCGGATTCTCCCGCAGCAGCGAACAGGCATCGGTGAAACCATCGCCCCCACCCCGGCCCTCCCCCGCTTCGCAGGGGAGGGAGAAAAGGTCCCCTCCCCTGCGTAGCGGGGGAGGGTTAGGGAGGGGGCAAGACTCCGCTCACTCCCCCAGATACCGGCTCTCCAGATGCCGCCGGAACACCGATGCGTCGAGCGGGCGCCCGGTGGCCGCCGTCAGCAGATCGTCACCGGACGCGTAGAGACAGCCCTTGCCGTGCACATTCTCCCCTAGCCACGCCACCAGCGGCCCGAGATCGCCGCGCGCCAGCGCCGGGCGGATGTCCGGATCGGCTTTCGCCGCGGCCTCGAACAGCTGGGCGGCGGTCATGGCGCCCAGCGTGTAGCTGGGGAAGTAGCCCCAGGCGCCGGACGGCCAGTGAATGTCCTGAAGGCAGCCCAGCCGGTCGTTCGGCGGCACCACCCCGACCAACTCCTTCATACCGTCGTTCCAGGCGCCGGGAAGGTCGGCCAAGGCCAAGTCCCCGGCGATCAGCGCCTTCTCCAGCCGGTAGCGCAGAATGATGTGCGCCGGGTAGGTCACCTCGTCGGCATCCACCCGGATGAAGCCGCGCTCCACCCGGCTGTAGAGGCGGCGCAGGTTGTCCGGCTCCCAGGCCGGGCCGGAGCCGCCGAACGCCTCCTGCGCGACCGGGGCCAGCCAGCACAGGAACTCCGGCGACCGGCAGGCCTGCATCTCCACGATCAGCGACTGGCTCTCATGCACCGCCATGCCGCGGGCCAGCCCGACTGGCTGACGCAGCCAGTCGCGCGGGCGGCCCTGCTCGTAAAGGGCGTGCCCCGTCTCGTGCATCACCCCCATCAGAGCCTTGGTGAAATCGTCCTCGTCGTAGCGGGTGGTGATGCGCACGTCGCCGGTGGCGCCGCCGCAGAAGGGATGCAGCGACACGTCCAGCCGCCCACGGGTGAAGTCGAACCCCGCCGCGCGCATCAGCCGCTCGCCCAACGCCTTCTGGTTGGAGACGGCAAAGGGCCCCACGGGCCGCTGCGGCGCCGGCTCGGCGGCTTGACGGTCGAGGACGCGCCCGATCAGGTCCGGCAGGAAGCCGGCCAGACCGGCGAACAGGGCGTCGATCCGTTCGGAGCGGGCGCCCGGGTCGTGCTCGTCCAGCATGGCATCGTAGGGCGACAGCCCCATGGCCGCCGCCTTGGCCTCGCCGCACTCGCGCACGCGGCGCAGCACCTCCGACAGGCTGGGCAGCAGCTTGGCGAAGTCGCTCTCCGCCCGCGCGGTGCGCCAAATCATCTCGCAGGCCGAGATCGCCTTGCTGGTCGCCTCGATCAGGTCGCCGGGAACGGCGGTGGCGTGGCGGTGGGTGCGCCGCATCTCCCGCAGGTTGGCCGCCTGCCAATCGTCCAGCCCGCCCGCCGCCTCGGCCTCCGCCAGCCAGTCGGCCACGCGAGGGTCGGTTTGCAGCTCGTGGGCCAGCACGGTCAGGGTGGCGGTCTGCTCCGCCCGCCCGTCGCTGGAGCCGTCGGGCATCATGGTCTGGCTGTCCCAGCTCAGGATGCCCAGGGCGTCGCCAATGGCGGCGATGCGGGCGAAACGGCGTTCCAACTCCTGATAGGCGGCTGTCATGGATGCAACTCCTAGGATCCCGGACCGGTCCTCCGGCGTTGGGACAGCACATAGACGACGACCAGCGTCGCGGCGAGGCTATACCAGGTGAACGCGTATTGCCTATGGTTGTTGGGCAACTCGACCAGCGGCTGAATGCCGTTCAGCGGCGCGTTGCCGCGCGCCGGGTCGGGAGTCATCTCGACCGCCAGCGGGGCGACGTTCTCCAGCTTCACGGCGGCGGCCATGGCCGGCGGGTCCAGCCGCATCCAGGATTCCGCCCCCGGCCGGTTGCCCGGCTGGAGCCAGCCGGCGGGCTGCGGCAGGCGGACCAGACCGGTGACGGTCACCGGCCCCTCCACCCGGCTCTCCGGACGGCTGACGGGCGCGCGCTTGTCCATGGGCAGGAAGCCGCGGTTGACCAGCACCACGCCGCCGCCGTCCTCCGCCGGGCGCTGCAACGGTGTCAGCAGCTCGTAGCCCGCCTGCCCCTTCCGGGGCCGTGCCACCAGAAGCAGTTCCTTGTCGTTCAGGAAGCGCCCGGTGACGGTCACCGGACGGAACTCCAGCGCCTCGGGATCGGTAATGGCGGAGGGCAGCGGGATCGGGGGCGCGTGCAGCCGCTGCTCCACCCGGCGGACCAGATCCTCCTTCCACGCCAGCCGCTGCATCTGCCACGTGCCCAGCCCCAGCATGACCAGCACGGCGGGCACGGTGATCAGCGTCGCCCACAGCGAGGGGCGGAAGCGGCGGGATTCGGCGGCGGCGGTCATGGTCACTCGTCCGGGTCCTCCAACTCGTTGCGGCGGTGGCGGTATTGCAGCGCCACGACGTAGGCCTTGGCCGGGCGCAGCATGCCGAGCGCCAGCCCGAGCACGACGATGCTCCAGACGATGGCGTGCAGCCACAGCGGCCAGTCCACCGTCATCGACACCCACAGCGCCACCGGCACGACCAGGAAGCCCAGGATGAAGATCAGGAACACCGCCGGCCCGTCGCCGCTGTCCTGCCGGGCGAGGTTCAGGTTGCACACCGAACAGCGCTCGTTGACCGTCAGGTAGCCGTCGAACAGTTTGCCCCGTCCGCAGCGCGGGCAGGCGCAGCGCAGGCCGGCGATCAGAGGCGAGGGGCTGGTGTAGTAGGTGCTCAAATCATTCGCCTCCTTCCAGGAATGGGAAGCCCCTCTCCCCCGGTGGAGGAGAAGGGCTTCGCAAGGCGACAGGGGGGATCGTTCAGTGGCCGCTCGTGGCGCCCAGCGACCCCCACCAGTAGATCGACACGAACAGGAACAGCCAGACCACGTCCACGAAGTGCCAGTACCAGGCCGCCGCCTCGAAGCCGAAATGGCTCTGCGGGGTGAAGTGGCCCTTCATGGTGCGGAACCAGCAGACCGCCAGGAAGATGGTGCCGACGATGACGTGGAAGCCGTGGAAGCCGGTCGCCATGTAGAAGGTCGACGGGTAGATGCCCTGGGTGAAGCCGAAGGCGGCGTGGGCGTACTCCCAGCCCTGGAAGAAGGTGAACATCACCCCCAGCAGGACGGTCAGGCCCAGCGCGCGAGACGCCTCCTTGTTGCGGCCCTCAAGAATCGCGTGGTGGGCCCAGGTGACGGTAACGCCCGACAGCAGCAGGATCAGCGTCATCATCAGCGGCAGGTGGAAGGTCTCCAGCACCGTGATGTTCGGCGGCGGCCAGACGCCCTGCGGGTTCTCGGCGAACACCTTGGGGTAGAGAGCCGCGTCGTAGAAGGCCCAGAAGAAGGCGGCGAAGAACATCACCTCCGAGGCGATGAACAGCGCCATGCCGTAGCGCAGGCCGATCTTCACCACCGGGGTGTGCGCCTCCTCGCGCACCGCCTCCTTGATGACGTCGCGCCACCAGCCGAACATCACGCCCAGGATGGACGCGAAGCCGAGGGCCGCCAGCAGCCAGCCGCCGCCGTGCATGTAGATAATCATGCCCGTCGCGAACAGACCGGCCGCGAAGGCGCCCAGCAGAGGCCAGGGGCTCGGCTTCACCAGATGGTAGGGATGCGGGATGCCGGCGCCCTCCCCCGCGCCGTGCGCGGAGGCTGGGGGATGCGGCATGTGCGCGTGCGTGATGTCGGCCATCGTCTCTTTCCAACCCCGGTTTGTTTCGCCCGATTTCTTCGTTCAGCCCTAATTCTCTGTTCAGACTGTCTCTTTTTTACAGCGTTCTCAGTTCGCCGCGGTCCCGGTGCCTTTCGCACCCGCGGCCTGCGTCGCGTGCTGCGCCAGCACCTGGGTCTCGTCCTTGGCGCGGAAGAAGGTGTAGGACAGGGTGATGGTGGTCACATCCTCCATCGCCGGATCGTCGGCCAGGGCCGGATCGACGAAGAAGGCCACCGGCATGTCCACCGACTGACCGGGCTCCAGCACCTGCTCGGTGAAGCAGAAGCACTCGATCTTGTTGAAGTACTTGCCGACTTTGTCCGGCGTGACGTTGTAGAGCGCGGTCCCCACGGTGGCTCGGTCGGTCCGGTTGGCGGCCTGATAGGCGGCCAGCCCCATCTCGCCCAGCTTCACCGTCAGCTCCTTCTGCTCCGGCTTGAAGCGCCAGGGCAGCGACTGGTTCACGTCGGCGTTGAAGCGGACCTTGATGACGCGGTCGACCTGCCGCGCGGGCGCGGCGTCGGCCCGCTGGGTGGTGCCGCCGAAGCCGGTCACCTGACAGAACAGCGCGTAGAGCGGCACCGAGGCGTAGGCGAGCCCGACCATCCCGAAGACGAGGCCGAACAGCCCGGCCATGAACAGGCGGTTCTTCCGCCGGAGCCCCTTGTCGCTTTCAGGCCGGTCGCTCATGGCGCCGCTTCCTCCCCTTGCGTTGATCCGGTCGTGGTGGTCAGTGTCCGCCCATCCGCACCAGCGTGATGACGTAGAACATCACCACCAGCCCGATCAGCGCGGCCAGAACCGCGTAGTTGCGCCCGCGCAGCCGCTTGCGGCGTTCCTCGTGGGATTCGTCCATGATCGTCATGCCCCGCCTCCGGTCGTCAGGATTCCGCTCACCAGATGCTCGCCCATCAGCAGGGCGAACAGCAGGAACAGGTAGAGGATCGAGAAGCCGAACATCCGCTTGGCCGGCTTGTCGTCGGTGGCGCGCAGCACGCGGACCGCGCACAGCACGAAGTAGGCGCCCAGCAGGCTCGACCCGATCAAATAGGTGAGGCCGCCGATGCCCAGGAAGTACGGGGCCACCGCCACCGGCAGCAGGACCAGCGTGTAGGCCAGCATCTGCCGCTTGGTGGAGTCCGGCCCGGCCACCACCGGCATCATCGGCACCCCGGCGCGGGTGTAGTCGCCGTTGCGGAACAGCGCCAGCGCCCAGAAATGCGGCGGCGTCCACAGGAAGATCAGCAGGAACAGCAGGATGGAGGGCAACTCCACTCCACCCGTCACCGCCGCCCAGCCGATCATCGGCGGAAAGGCGCCGGCCGCCCCGCCGATCACGATGTTCTGCGGCGTCCGCCGCTTCAGCCACATCGTGTAGATGAACACGTAGAAGCCGATGGTCATCGCCAGCAGCGCCGAGGCCGCCCAATTGACCGCCAGCCCCATCACCACGACCGACGCCGCGGCCAGGATCACCCCGAAGGCCAGCGCGTTGTCCGGCTCCACCCGACCCGACGGGATCGGGCGGCGGACGGTGCGCGTCATCACCGCGTCGATGTCGCGGTCGTACCACATGTTGATGGCGCCCGAGGCACCGGCCCCGACCGCGATGCACAGCACCGCCACCGCCGCCAGCACGGGATGGATGTGGCCGGGCGCCAGCACGATGCCGGCCAGCCCGGTGAAGACCACGAGCGACATCACCCGCGGCTTCAGCAGCTCGATGTAGTCACCCGGCGTCGATCCGGAGACCGGACCTGTCGAGACCCGTTCAATGCTCAGGTCCGTCATTCTGCACTATCCTCTGGCTTTTCGGCTCTCTGGCCGGAGGGAGCTTCCCGGCTCCCCCGGCGTCATGGTCACGAACGATCGTTCACTTCACCTGCGGCAGCGTCTCGAAGGCGTGGAACGGCGGGGGCGAACTCACGGTCCACTCCAACGTGCCGGCCTGCGGTCCCCAGTAGGCCGCCTCAACCTTCTCGCCGCTGCGCAGGGTCTTGTACGCGATCCACACGAAGAGAAGCGTGGACGCAAAGGAGAGATAGGCGCCGAACGAGGAGACCATGTTCCAGCCCCAGTAGGCGTCCGGATAGTCCGGGATGCGGCGCGGCATGCCGGCCAGACCCAGGAAATGCTGCGGGAAGAAGACCAGGTTCACGCCGATGAAGGTCGTCCAGAAGTGAACCTTGCCCCAGAACTCCGGATACTGGCGCCCCGACATCTTGCCGATCCAGTAGTACCAGCCGGCGAAGATCGAGAAGACCGCGCCCAGCGACAGCACGTAGTGGAAGTGCGCGACGACGTAGTAGGTGTCGTGCAGCACGATGTCCATGCCGCCGTTGGCCAGCACCACGCCGGTCACGCCGCCGACCGTGAACAGGAAGATGAAGCCGAGCGCCCACAGCATCGGCACCCGGAACTCGATCGACCCGCCCCACATCGTGGCGATCCAGGAGAAGATCTTCACGCCCGTCGGCACCGCGATGATCATCGTGGCGGCGGTGAAGTAGGCCTTGGTGTCGACATCCAGGCCCACCGTGTACATGTGGTGCGCCCACACCACGAAGCCGACCACGCCGATGGCGACCATCGCGTAGGCCATGCCGAGATAGCCGAACACCGGCTTGTGCGAGAAGGTCGAGACGATGTGGCTGATGATGCCGAAGGCCGGCAGGATCATGATGTAGACTTCGGGGTGGCCGAAGAACCAGAACAGGTGCTGGAACAGGATCGGGTCGCCGCCGCCCTCAGGGTTGAAGAAGCTGGTGCCGAAGTTGCGGTCGGTCAGCAGCATGGTGATGGCGCCGCCCAGCACCGGCACGGCCAGCAGCAGCAGGAAGGCCGTCACCAGCATCGCCCAGACGAACAGCGGCATCTTGTGCAGCGTCATGCCCGGCGCGCGCATGTTGAAGATGGTGGTGATGAAGTTCACAGCACCCAGGATCGACGAGGCGCCGGCGAGGTGAAGGGCGAAGATCGCCATGTCCACCGACGGCCCGCTGTGGCCCAGCGGCGAGGACAGCGGCGGGTAGATCGTCCAGCCGGTGCCGGCCCCCTGCCCCACGAAGGCGGAGCCCAGCAGCAGCAGGAAGGCCGGGACGATCAGCCAGAAGCTGATGTTGTTCAGCCGCGGGAAGGCCATGTCGGGCGCGCCGATCATCAGCGGCACGAACCAGTTGCCGAAGCCGCCGATCAACGCCGGCATCACCACGAAGAACACCATGATCAGGCCGTGCGCGGTGATCAGCACGTTCCAGACCTGCCCGTCGCTGACGAACTGCATGCCCGGCGACTGGAGTTCCAGACGCATGATGACCGAGAACAACCCGCCGATCAGCCCGGCGATCACCGAGAAGATCAGGTAGAGCGTTCCGATGTCCTTGTGGTTCGTGGAGAAGAACCAACGCTCGACGAAGCCCGGCATGTGGTGGTCGTGGTCATGCCCGTGGCCGTGTCCCTGCGCTTCCCCCGGATTGGCGTTTGCCATGTCTCTAACCCTCGCGTCGGCGGAATGATTTTTCTTTGAGGTGCCGCTGCATCCAAAGCGTGATTCTTACTGGACGGCCCCGGCGGACGCCACCTCTGAGGACTGCGCCTCGGCAACGTCGCGCTTGGTGTCGGGGGTTCCGTAAGCGGTCTTGGCCTTCTCGACCCACTGGTTGAAGGCCTCCTTCGAGACGGCCTCGACCGCGATCGGCATGAAGGCGTGGTTCACGCCGCAGATCTCGGAACACTGGCCGTAATAGACGCCTTCCTTCTCGATCCGCACCCAGGTCTCGTTGGCGCGGCCCGGCACCGCGTCCTTCTTCACGCCGAAGCTCGGCACCGCCCAGGAGTGAATGACGTCGCCCGCGGTGACCAGCACGCGTACCGTCGTGCCGACCGGCAGGATCACGCGGTTGTCGACCTCCAGAAGGCGCTTCTGGCCGGGCTTCAGCTCCGAATCCTGGATCATGTAGCTGGAGAAGGCGATGTTGCCGTGGTCGGGATACTCGTAGTCCCAGTACCACTGCCGCCCGGTGACCTTGAGGGTCATCTCCGCTTCCGGCACCCGCTCCGCCTGATAGAGCAGCTTGAAGGAGGGCACCGCGATGACGATCAGGATGATGACCGGGATGACCGTCCAGGCGATCTCCAGCACCGTGTGGTGCGAGGTCGTGGACGGCACGGCGTTTTTCTTGGCGTTGAAGCGCAGCGCCACCCAGGCCAACAGCCCCGCCACGAAAATGACGATGGCGACGATGATCACCGTCAGCAGATCGTGGAACGAGTCCATGGCGTGCTTGACCGGCGTGGCCGCCTCCTGAAGCCCCAATTGCCAGGGATGGGGTTCGGCGGCGGAACCGGTCGCGGCAAATCCACACAAAGATGTCAGCGCCGCCAGAACGGCAGCGTTCAGGGTCTGCGTCTTCATCCCCACCCTCTTCGTTACCCGCCGCCCACGGTCGTGGACGGCGGTCGTCCCTTCCCGCCGGACCCGCCTTCGCCCCTGTTTCCCTGGTGCGTTCCACCCCTGTCGGGCGGTTGCGCGTCCGGGCGTTGCGACGGTGCCGGTCTATGCAGGGATCGTGCCGTTTGTGGGTGGCACGGTCCCCGCAGCGCGAGCTTAACCCTGCACTGCGCTTGGGTACAAGTCAGGCGTCCCTACACGAAGGACATAGGCGCAATGCCGGTTTCAAGCCCGCATCAAAACAGAAGTTGAGTTTCGGTATCGGCTTCGCACTGCGACAAGCTGTCGCAGTTTGATGGTACAGCGAATTGTCTCGGAAAATCAAGTTTTTAGGCTTGCACGCCTGAGTCGCGGGACGCAAGGGACCTTCCGCGGGTGGCGCCTTCCGGTCGCCGTGCGCGCTGCGGTACCCCACCACCGTGTTGGAACGGAAAAGCTCCGGGGCCGTCAGTGCCCGCTGGTGATGACCTTGCGGATTCGGCGCACGCCGGACCAGACGAAGGCGATGACGATGGGAATCATCAGCCCGACGAGCAGGTCGGGATCGACCTTCATGCCGAGTCCCTTCAGCCCCTTGGCGGCGTAGCCGACGATGCCGACGAGGTAGTAGCTGATCGCCACCACCGACAGCCCCTCCACCGTCTCCTGCAGGCGAAGCTGCAACTGCGCCCGCTTGTCCATGGAGAGGAGAAGCTCGGCGTTCTGCCCTTCCACGGCGATCTCCACCCGCGTGCGCAGCAGGTCACTGGCGCGAGCCACGCGCTGGGACAGGGCCTGCAGACGCGATTCCACCGCCTCGCAGGTGCGGATCGCCGGGGCGAGGCGGCGGTCCATGAACTCGCCCACCGTGGGCAACCCCTCGATGCGGATCTCGCGCAGCTCGACGATGCGCTTTTCCACGAGGTTGTAATAGGCGCGCGCCGCGCCGAAGCGGTAGGCGGTTTCCGCGGCGATCTGCTCGGTCTGGGCGGCCAGCAGGGTCAGCCGGTCCAGCAGCTCCCGCTCGTCGTCCAGGCCGCGCAGGGTGGCGATGCGGGTGGTCAGGTCGGCCAGATCGGCCTCGATCGGGCCGATGCGCGGCAGCACGCCGCGCGCCACCGGCAAGGCCAGCAGCGCCATCACCCGGTAGGTCTCGATCTCCAGCAGGCGCTGCACGACGCGGCCCGCCTGGTTGGCGGTCATCGCATGGTCGGCGATCAGGATGCGCGAGAAGCCGTCGCCATGGATGCGGAAGTCGGTCCAGGCCGTCGCCGCCCGCCCGGAGATGCGCGTGCCGATGTAGCTGGGCGAGCCGAACATCGCCGCCAGCATGTTGGCCGAGGGTTCCGGCGATTCGGCATCGAGGACGGCGACATGGACGCCGACCATCAGTTCGCCCGGCAGCCCGGCCAGCCAATCCTTCGGCACCGCGTTCAGCGCCGGCTCCAGGAAGGGATCGACCAGCACGCCCGCCGGGGACGCGGCGCTGGGGCGGAAGACGGTCCAGGTGGAGAATTCGGTGTGCCGCTCCCACTTCAGGCGGAAGCTGCCGAAGGAGCCGCTGTAATGGGTGGCCCCGGCGGGCGGGCGCGGCACGCCGGCCCAGTCGCACAGCTTCTCCAGATGCAGCCGGTCGGCCTCCGACGCGCCCTCCCCCGACAGCATCGCCAGCATGGTGGCGCGCACCGGGGTGGACAGAACCTCCGGCGGGCGGGTGTGCACCTCGTTGGTCAGGGTCACGCGCAGGGCGTGGTTCTTCAGGGGGTGGGCCAGGGAGCGGCCGGCGTCTCCGTTGCCGGTGCGGCCCATCGCCAGCGCGTCGTCGGTCATCGCGGCCATTCCCCTTCCAAGCCCCTTCCGCCCAGAGACGACGAGCCTTGCCGGATGGGCCGCCCGTCGCCACACTATAAGTCTGATCTTAGACCACATCGCGGGTGCGGGTGCGAGAGCGCCGGTGCCGCATCGTTGTCCTACGATAGACCGATACCCCGGAGTCCCCATGAGCGCGCTTGCCGTCACCGACGATCTGTTCTTCAACCGCGCCGGCCTGGACCGGTCCCGTGTCGAGGGGGTGGTGGCCGACGCGCTGCGGGGGGCGGACGACGGCGAACTGTATCTGGAATATGCGCAGAGCGAATCGCTGGGCTGGGACGACGGCAAGCTGAAGGCGGCCAGCTTCGACACCACCCAGGGCTTCGGCCTGCGCGCCATCGCCGACGAGGCGACCGGCTTCGCCCACGCCTCCAGCCTGTCGGAGGACGCCATCCGCCGCGCCGCCGCGACGGTGCGCGCCGTCCAGGCCGGGCACGCCGGCACCTTCGCCGAGCCGCCCGCCGGCACCAACCGCGCGCTCTACATCCCCGACAACCCTCTGCCCCTGGTCCCCTTCGAGGCGAAGGTGAAGCTGCTGGCGGAGATCGACGCCTACGCCCGGGCCAAGGACCCGCGGGTGCGGCAGGTCTCCTGCTCGATCAGCGGCGAGTGGCAGGCGGTGCAGATCATCCGCGCCGACGGCGTGCGCGTGGCCGACCTGCGCCCGCTGGTCCGGCTGAACGTCTCCGTCGTGGTGGCCGAGGGCGACCGCATGGAAACGGGCGGCCACGGCGGCGGCGGGCGCGTCACCTACGAACACTACATGCAGCCGGAGACGTGGCGGGCCTTCGTCGACGAGGCGCTGCGCTCCGCGCTCGTCAACCTGTCCTCCGTTCCCGCCCCGGCGGGCGAGATGACCGTCGTTCTCGGCAACGGCTGGCCGGGCATCCTGCTGCACGAGGCCATCGGCCACGGGCTGGAGGGCGACTTCAACCGCAAGAAGACCTCGGCCTTCGCCGGGCTGATGGGCCAGCGCATCGCCGCGCCCGGCGTGACCATCGTGGATGACGGCACCATCGAGAACAGCCGCGGCTCGATCACCGTGGACGACGAGGGCACCCCCGGCCAGTGCACGACGCTGATCGAGGACGGCATCCTGGTCGGCTACATGCAGGACCGCATGAACGCCCGGCTGATGGGCATGCGCCCGACCGGCAACGGGCGCCGCCAGAGCTTCGCCTGCCACCCCATGCCGCGCATGACCAACACCGTGATGCGTCCCGGCGCCTATGAGCCGGAGGAGATCATCAAGTCGGTCAAGAAGGGCCTCTACGCCAAGAACTTCGGCGGCGGGCAGGTGGACATCACCAGCGGCAAGTTCGTCTTCTCCGCCAACGAGGCCTATCTGATCGAGGACGGCAAGCTCGGTCCGGCGGTGAAGGGAGCGACCCTGATCGGCAACGGCCCGGACAGCCTGACCCGCGTGTCGATGATCGGCAACGACACCAAGCTGGACCCCGGCGTCGGCACCTGCGGCAAGGACGGCCAGGGCGTCCCCGTGGGCGTCGGCCAGCCGACCCTGCGCCTGGACGGCCTGACCGTGGGCGGCACGGCGGCCTGATGTTTCCCTTCTCCCCCCTGGGGAGAAGGTCGGGATGAGGGGGCGCCGAAGGCGCGCCACGCCGACTCATCCGGCGTTTTTCTTCGCCCTGCCGGGCGCACCGCCCCCTCACCCAACCCTCTCCCCAGGGGGAGAGGGCTCAGCATCGGAGGTTTCGCCCGTGTCGTCCCTCGCGCTGGTTTCGACCTTCTGCCCCGACCGCGTCGGTCTCGTCTCGGCGGTCACCGGCCATCTGTTCGGGCTGGGGGCCAACCTGCGCGACGCGACCTTCGCGGTGATGGGGTCCGGGGCGGAGTTCTCGGCGGTTTGCGAACTGCCGGACGACGTCCCCGTCGGGGAGGTGCAGGAGGGGCTGGCCAGCCTGCCCGAACTGGCCGGCGCGCAAATCAAGGTCACGCCCTTCGACTTCGACCCCAACCCCGGTCCGCTCGCCCGCATCACCCACCGTGTGGAGGTGTCGGGCGGCGACCAGCCCGGCCTGATCGCCCGTCTGTCGGAGATCTTCACCCAGTTCGAGGCGAACATCGTCCGGCTGGACGCCCAGACCCTGCCGGAGCGGGAGAGCGGGCGTTACACCATCCGCTTCGCCGTCTCGATCCCGCCGGAGCGCGCCGACACCTGCCTGTCCGCGATCGCCAACACCGCGGAGACGATGGGCCTGACCTGCACCGCCGTCGCGCTCTAGGCTCTGCCGCTGCCGCTGCCGCTGCCGGGCAATGCAATGAACTGCCGCACCGCGTGGCGCCATCTGCACCTCTGGACGGTTGTCGGAATCCGGAGCCCGATTGTCGCGGAATTAAGCACCAGGGCGCCAAACGCCGGCCCGAATGCGCACCTGATCGACAGCAGCGTGATCCGTGCCCGCTCCCATGCCGCCCGACGCCATGATCGCCTCGTCTTTACAGACGACGATGCCCTTGACCGGCCCGGAAGAGGCGCCCTCGCAACAAGGTGACAGCCTCGCCAAGGACAGTATACATTGCACCATGCTTGATAACCGTGGACATGTCCTCATCCTCACCGGGCCACCAGGTGCCGGGAAAAGCACTACGGCGCTCAGCCTCGTGCGCTCGTCGTCTGCAGCAGCCGTTCATCTCCATGGAGATGACTTCTGGCATTTCATTCGTCAGGGAGCCATCCCGCCTTATCTGCCCGAGGCACATAAACAGAACGAATGCGTGATGGCCGTGCTGGCACAAGCTGCTGAGGGCTACGCGGGAGGAGATTACTTTGTGATCGTGGACGGGATCGTAGGTCCTTGGTTCCTTGCCCCATTTCGAAATCTCACGAAGCCCGTCCACTACATCGTGCTGCGTCCAGAGCTTGACGCAGCGATTGGCCGCTGCCGCCAACGAGGCGGTAATACGCTTACCGACCCGGTGCCGATCGCTGCGCTCCATCGGCAGTTCTCTGCGCTGGGCGATCTCGAAAAGCACGTCATCGAGACAGGCGGTCAGGCCCCGGATGAGACACTCTCCGCCGTGTGGGCGGCGCTTCGCAGTGGCGATTTTCGTCTGGCCTGAACAGGACAGGTGCAGCATTTGCCCGGATAGGCACTTTGGCGACACGTATTAGCCTCCGCCCAGGGGGAGGATTTATGATTGCATTCATACGCATGACAATGCCATTGGTCGGGAATATCCCACAGCAATCTCTACCATGGCGTGAATCGCGTTCTCCTCTTCCTTGCGCTGTCCATTTCCGCTTTGCCCGCGCGGGCGGAAGGGCTTGAGGCGACCCTGTCCGACTGGGGAACCGTCGGGCTGCTTCAGACGCCGACCGCGCGCGGCCTGCCGGACGGCACCGTCACCGCCGGATTGACCGCTCTCGGTGGCTTGCACCGCCACGCCTTCGCCGGGGCGCAGCTCCTTCCCGGCCTTGAGGTCACGCTGCGCAACAGCACCTACCCGAGCTGGCACGGCCTCAGCGAACCGGGGGTGGACGCCAAGCTGCGCCTGCTGCGCGAAGGGCCATGGTGGCCGGCTCTGGCGGTCGGCGGGCGGGACGTCACCGGCTGCGGGCTGGACCTGCCGGGCAAGGGGCGCTTCGCGGGCGAGTATCTGGTCGCCTCGCGCCGCTGGTGGGATGTCGATCTCAGCCTGGGCATCGGCTGGGGTGGGCTCGGCGACTACGGGCATATCCGCAACCCGCTGCACTTCCTCGGCGGGCGCTTCAAGCGCGACCGCGACCCGGCCAACGCCGCCTCCCGCGGGCCGGAGGCGTGGTTCACCGGGAAGCGCGCGGCCCTGTTCGGTGGTGTCGAATGGCACACGCCGCTGGAGGGGCTCAGCATCAAGCTGGAGTACAGCGCCGACAGTTTCCGCGCCCAGCAGCAGGACGACCCGAGCTTCCGGCCCGGCCTGCCGCTGAACGCCGGCCTCGCCTACCGTCCCTGGAACTGGCTGGAGGTCGGCGCCGGCGTCGAGCAGGGATCGCGTGCCATGCTGCGCCTCGCCGCGCGCTTCGACCCACGGCAGGACGTGGAGACCACCCCGCGCACGCCACCACCCACGGTCGGCGCCCGCCCGGCCTCGCCGGACGCCGCCCTGTCCGCTCCGGACATCACGGCCCTGGCCCGGCTTCACCGGCTGCCCGCCCGCTCCGCCGTGATCGACGGCGACCGCGCCGCCCTGTGGCTGGACCCGGCGGGAACCGGCACCGCCCCGCTGGCGCAGGAGGTGGGGCGCGCCGCCCGCCTGCTGGCCGACCGCGCGCCGCCGGCAGTCGAATGGCTGAGCGTCGTCACCGGCGGCGCCGGGCTGGACGGCACGGCCGTCACCCTGTCGCGCCGCGCCGTTGAACAGGCGGCCGGTAAGCGCGGCAGTCCTGAAGAAATCTGGCGGACGGCCCGCATCGACCGCTCCGCCGGCCCTCCGCCGGACTGGGCGTCGCGGCTCGCCCTGACCGTCGCCCCGACCGTAGAGGCCAGCCTGTTCGAGCAGAGCGCGCCGCTGGTGCAGCGGACCTACGGCGACGCCGTGCTGACGGCGGAACCGCTGCGCGGGCTGGTGCTCAGCGGCGGGCTGCGGGTGAACCTCAGCCATAACCTCCACCTCCTCGACACCAACGCCATCCCGGCGGCGGAACCGGTGCGCAGCGACCTGCCGCGCTACGCCGACCGCCACGCCGCGGTCGAGCGGCTGTACGCGGCGTGGCTGGCCGCCCCCTCCGAGAGCTGGAACACGCGCCTGTCCGTCGGCCATTTCGAGGAGATGTTCGGCGGTGTGGGAGGCGAGGCGCTGTACCGCCCCCTGACGGCGCGCTGGGCGCTCGGGCTTGACCTCAACCGCGTCTGGAAGCGCCCGCCTGACGACGCGTTGCGCCTTGCCCCGGAAAGCGGACGGAACACCGGCCACGCCAGCCTCTATTGGGAAACGCCGGGGGCCGCCACAACGGGCGTGCTGCGGCTGGGTCGCTATCTCGGCGGGGATTGGGGCGGCACGGTCGAACTGATGCGCGCCTTCGACGGCGGCCTCCGTCTGTCCGGCCATGTCACCTGGACCGATGGCCCGGAGGGCGCGCAGAGCCGCTACGGCGGGCGGCTGGAGCAGGGCATCGCGCTGACCATGCCCTTCAGTCCCGGAGGCTCCTGGCCGCCGGATGGGCGGTTGGCGGCCGCGGTGCGCACCCTCGGACGCGACGCGGGGCAACGGCTGCGCCAGCCATTGCCCCTGTATGACGCGTCGGTCGTGGCGGGTTACGGCCGCCTGACCGGATCATGGCCGCGGCTGATGGACTGAGCCGAGGCGGACCTGGAATCAGCGGATTTCGGAGATCGTCCCGGTCTTGGCGTCGAGAAGCACGGTGCTCCAGGTGCCGTTGGCCGACTGGGCCTCCGCCACGTAGTTCTCACCCTGCTTGCGGAAGTCGCGGACGGAGGTGAAGCCGGCGGCGCTGAAGTAGTTCAGCAGAGAGGTCTGCATCAGCTCCTTGCGGTTCTGGCCGCGCTCGGCGCGCTGGGCGGTGTTCGGATCGACATTCATGATGACCTGCCGGTTGCCCTGCATGGTGTTGGGCATGGTGCCGGTGGCCGACCCGGTGGTCCCCATCGCGCCGCTGTTCGGCACGCTGTTGTTCATGGTCCCGGTCGAACCGTAGGTGCCGGGCGTCGCATAGGTGCCGGTGCTGCCGTAGGTGCCCGCGGCGCCGGACCCGACGGTGGATTCGGCGCTGCCGCTGGTCACGCGGTCGGGCATGCGGCCGTCGGGCATCCGGTTCTGGGTCTGATTGCTCCAGGGGTCGGCCCTCTCGCCGGGCAGGCTTTCGACCTGCGGGCTGGTGGTCGGCAGGCCCGACGGGCTGGAGCGCTCGTAAGGGACCTGCGGCGCGTTGTTCTGATAGGTCTGGGCCATCGCGACGGGAGCGGCGGCCAGGGTCGCGGCGAGAACGGCGAGGGACAGTTTGGCGTTCATGGCATCCTCTTCTCTCGATACGGCGTCTCGCACCGGCGGAGCGGTGCTGCGCCTTTTCACCCGCCCGGCCGGAACCAAGCAGGCTGGCGAACTCGACAACAGCGCTCGTCGGACGTTGTTGCGGTCAAGCCAGCGTTATCGGGATGCGCCTCCCCCTTTTGGAACCGACCCTACCCAAAAAAAGCTCTTTGCTGGAGTGGGGTCCGGGAACCTTTCAGATCGGCGCGGTGTTTTGCACAATACTGACACGCTCTTCACAGAGTATGACGTTCAACAGACTGCGCGCCGGACGAGCCGTAACGCGCTTCGGGCCGAGCGAGGGAGGTTAGGATGCTCTATTGGGCACTTGTTTTCTTCGTGGTCGCGCTGATCGCCGGCGCACTCGGTTTCGGCGGAATTGCGTCAGCCTCTTCGGGCATTGCGCAAATCCTGTTCTTCCTCTTCCTTATCTTGTTCGCGGCGAGTTTGATTCTGGGCCTGGTCAGGCGCCGCTAGACCCAGCACCCGCCCGGAACCGTCCGGGCGGGCGTTTCCCGCAGCGCGCCCGAGTCCGGCCTTCACGTTTCGGAGGGTCGGGCTCGCGATTACCCCCAAAGCCTCTCGATGTTAGCCTCGCACCTGACCGGCAACGCCCCATCCGGAGCGTTGCCGGTTTCTCTGTGCGGTCAGCCGTGAGCGGATGCGGAACGCGGCCTGAAGTGCGGACAGGTCAATCGTCGTCGGTCGGGCTGTGCCCTTCCATGAGCTGGCGCAGGGCACGACGGCCGCGCGACAGGCGCGACTTCACGGTGCCGATGGAGATGCCGAGAATGTCGGCGGCCTCGCCGTAGGAAATGCCCTCCAGCCCGATCAGCAGGACCACCTCCCGCTGTTCGGTCGGCAGCAGACCGAGCGCGCGCTTCAGGTCGCGCAGCTCCAGCCGGACGAACTGCCCGCCATGGGCGGCGCCGATCGCCGCCTGCCCTTCTCCGTCGATGTCCACGACCGCCTGCCGACGACGGATGCCGTTGATGTGCAGGTTGCGCAGGATGGTGAAGAGCCAGGCGCGCAGGTTGCTGCCGGGCCGCCACAGATGCAGGCGCGACAAAGCACGCTCCAGACATTCCTGGACGAGGTCGTCGGCCAGCGTGGCGTCCCGCACCATGGCGCGGGCGAAACGGCGCAGGCGGGGAATCTCCGCCTCGATCTGCGCGATGATCGCCGGATCGGGGGGCGCCAAGGGTGCCTGGGGCGCTTCTGCCGCGTCCTCGGCGGGCGGATCGTCGGCTTCGACGCCATCCTCGGCTTCGACCGCAACGTTCAACTCGTCCTCGTCCGCACGGCGGCTTCCCATCACCGGCTTGAGGGCGACGGGGTCAAGCGGCGCGGGGCCGCTTGCCGGACGGCGCAAGGAACTCGCGACGTGGTTCGCCATCGGTGGAACGCTGCCTCCCTGTGTACCGAAAGATGTCCCGATCATGTCGGGCGCGTCTGGAAACGCCCGAACCATCGCTCCGGACCCCGCCTTGCGCCGAATGCGCGCGGGGCTTAACCGGATTCTCCAACGACAATCGTCGGTCCATCAGTACGTAATGGCGCACCACAGGGGCTGCCAGTTGGGAAAAAGGCTAAGCCCCTTAACAATTTGGCGAGATTACCCCTAAATGCCATGGATCGTCCGATTGCTCCCGTAGCATTCGCTCGGGGATGAGGTATCGTCTCCGGACATACGGGAGGCTTCATGACTTTGCTCAAAAGGAAAAGGCCGGCTGGCTTTCACCAACCGACCTCAAATCTCCTTTGCGGGATAGCCATGTCTATGGCCAACGATGAATTCGCTCATTCATCCATCCGCAGGTCCGCTGCCAGCGGTTCTTCTTCTCTGTATAGGCGGCGTTTCCGTCCCTTAGCGGAAGTCTTATTTCATTGTAGTCCGCTTCCTCTGTTGGCCGGAACCATATCGCATTACGTCTTTCGTGGACAGCCGGACGTTGGCGCTAGCGCGCCGATCTTCCCGCATACGCCGAAAGACCGCCCGGATTCACCAATTGGCGGAAGGCGTGTGAAGGCGGTGAAAAGCGTGGTGGCTTTGGCCGCCGGCGGGCTGATCGCGTCCTTTCTGACGGCTTTGCCGGCCACGGCACAGGAGACGTCGGTACAGACGGCCGCCGCCCAGCCACCGGCCTTCCAGAGCACGGGCGAGCGCACGATCCGCGCGCTGGAGGCACTCGCCGGCAAGGGCAGCGCCCGCGCCCAGTACGAGCTGGCCATGCGCTACGAGGTCGGCAAAGGCGTGAACCGGGACGAGCGGATGGCCCTCTCCCTCTATTGCCGGGCGGCCCGCCAGGACTACGCCGAGGCGGCCTACCGCGCCGGGCGGATGCACATGGCCGGGCGGGGTGCGGTGTCGAAGGACGAGGAACTCGGCCGCTCCTGGCTGCGCCGCGCCGCCCTGCTGGGCAACGACAACGCGGCGCAGATGGTCAAGCCGGCCAGCAGTTCGGGCAAGGGGGCGGCGGGCAAGGCGCCCGACCGCTGCGAACCGCCGAGCGTGCGCTGGGGCGTGATCCGCATGCCGCCCAAGGAAATCCGCGCCATGGTCACCAAGATGGCCCCCAGCTACGGGCTCGACCCGGATCTGGTGCTGGCGGTGATCGCCGTGGAATCCGGTTACCGTGTGGATGTGGTGTCGGAAAAGAACGCCATGGGGCTGATGCAGCTCATCCCCGAGACGGCGGAACGCTTCGGCGTGACCAAGCCCTTCGACCCCGAGCAGAACCTGCGCGGCGGCATGAAGTATCTGCGCTGGCTGCTGGCCTATTTCGACGGCAACGTGACTCTGGCGCTGGCCGGCTACAACGCGGGCGAAGGGGCCGTGGTCCAGTACAAGGGCGTTCCGCCCTACCGCGAGACGCAGGATTATGTGGTGAAGGTCCACAGCGTCTACCCGCGCCGCGTCCATCCCCACGATTCCAGCGTGGTGCGCTCCGCCGGCCTGCCCGCCGCCAAGCAGGAGGAGGTCGCCGAGCTGAGCGTCTCCCGCTCCACCGGCGCAAAACGGTAAAGCCGAAACGACGACGGCCCGCAGAAAGGCGGGCCGTGGATCGTTGATGCCGGAAAGGATGGCGTCCCCTAGGGGATTCGAACCCCTGTTACCGCCGTGAGAGGGCGGTGTCCTAGGCCTCTAGACGAAGGGGACCTTCATCGGGCGATGCTCGGTTGCCAGCCGAACGAAAGTGGCGTCCCCTAGGGGATTCGAACCCCTGTTACCGCCGTGAGAGGGCGGTGTCCTAGGCCTCTAGACGAAGGGGACAGTCTTTCGTCGTCTGACGACGTGGCGTCGTCGGCGTGGCGGGTTTTTAGCGAACCCACCCGCCCCGATCAAGCCTTTTCTGACAGAGCTTTGGCGATTTTCAGAAAAGAGTTCACGACGGCCTGCGGCGTGTCGAAGGCGGTGACCAGACGCAGCAGATCGCCCTCCCAGCGGTAGAAGCGGTAGCCCGCAGACTCCAGCCCGTCGGCCACCGCGGCGGGCAGCCGCACGAAGACCTCGTTGGCCTCCACCGGATGGGCCAGTTCCGCCCCCGGCAGCGCGGCGAGGCCCTGCGACAGCCGGTCGGCCATGGCGTTGGCGTGGCGGGCCAGCCGCAGCCACAGGTCGTCGGCCAGCCAGGCGTCGAGCTGCGCCGACAGGAAGCGGCCCTTGGACACCAGATGCCCGGCCCGCTTGCGCAGGAAGCCGAAATCCTCGGCCAGCGCCGGGTTGAAGAACACCACCGCCTCCGCGGCGAGGCAGCCGCCCTTGGTGCCGCCCAGCGACAGCACGTCCACCCCGGCCTTCCAGGTCACCTCCGCCGGGGCGCAGCCCAGCCGGGCCAACGCGTTGGCGAAGCGGGCGCCGTCCATGTGCACCGCCATGCCGTGGGCGTGGGCGACGTCGGACAAGGCCGCCACCTCCTGCGGCTGGTAGACCGTCCCGGCCTCCGTCGCCTGGGTCAGGCTGAGGGCGGCGGGCTGCACCCGGTGCACCACGCCGATGCCCGCCCCGGACAGCGCCGCGGTCAGGGCGGCGGGGCTCAGCTTGCCGCCCTCCCCCGCCAGCGGCACCAGCTTGGCCCCGCCGGTGGCCATTTCCGGCGCGCCGCACTCGTCGACGTGGATGTGGCTTTCCTGGTGGCAATAGACCGCGCCGTAGGGCGGGACCAGGGCCGACAGGGCCAGCGCGTTGGCCGCCGTCCCGGTGGCGACCGGGAACACCGTCACCTCGGCCTCGAAGAGGGCCGACAGGCGGCGGGTCACGCTGGCGGTCCACGGGTCCTGCCCATAGGGATCGGCGGACCCGACCGCGGCCGCGGCCAGCGCGTTGACCACCTCCGGCGCGGCGCCGGCCACATTGTCGCTGCGGAAGTCGTACAGGAATGGGGTGGTCATGGCGCGGCGGCTCCGGCGGTGACGGTCACGGCGATGGCGCCGGTGCGCGGGTCCATCACATAAAGGCGGTCCGCGGCGTCCGGTATGGTGACGCGGAAGACGACGCGGTTGCCCACCGCCACCGGCTCGCCCAGACGCGCGCCCGCCGGCAGACCCAGCGTGACCTCCTCCGTGCGGCCGGCGGCGGCGGTTGCCCGCTCGGCATCCATGGCGGCCCGGCGCTCCGGATCGTTGATGCGCTTGTAGAGTTCGACGCCGAGAAACGCGAAGCCGGCGATGATCATCACGCCCATGATGACAATGAGTGCCTTGAGGAACTGCACGGTTTGGGGTCCACTCTCGCGCGAATGTGAGGAGTTTTGCCGAACGATGCCCGAACGCACCGAATTCGACGACGATGAGGACGAATACACCGGAACGCAGGACGGCGAAACCGGCGAAGGCACGCGGCAGCGCTGGAGCGTTCCGGAGGAGGCCGGCGGCCAGCGGCTCGACAAGGCCCTGTCCACCGGCCTTCCCGGCCTGTCGCGGTCGCGCGTGCAGGCGCTGCTGGAGAAGGGCTGCGTGCGGGACGGCACCGGGCGGACGGTCACCGACCCGTCGATGAAGGTCAAGCCCGGACAAACTTTCGACGTTTTCATCCCCGAAGCTGAACCTGCACAGCCCGAGGCCCAGGACATTCCCCTGGACGTGGTCTACGAGGATGAGGACGTGTTGGTGATCGACAAGCCCGCGGGCATGGTGGTCCACCCCGCCGCCGGCAATCCGGACGGCACGCTGGTCAACGCCCTGCTCGCCCATTGCGGCGACAGCCTGTCGGGCATCGGCGGCGTGCGGCGTCCGGGGATCGTCCATCGCCTCGACAAGGACACCAGCGGCCTGATGGTCATCGCCAAGAACGACCGCGCGCACCACGCGCTGACGGAGCAGTTCTCCGGCCGCACGCTCAGCCGCACCTACCAGGCGCTCGTCTGGGGCGTCCCCTCCCCCCGCGAGGGGCGGATTGAGGGCAACATCGGGCGCAGCACCACCGACCGCAAGAAGATGGCTGTGGTCACCGGCGGCGGCAAGCACGCGGCCACCCGCTACCGCGTCGTCCGCTCCTTCGGCACCGCGCTCGCGCTGGTCGAATGCACGCTGGAGACCGGGCGCACCCACCAGATCCGCGTGCACATGGCGCACATCGGCCATCCCATCGTGGGTGATCCGCTCTATGGCAAGGGGCGTGCCGGGCGCGCCGGCGGCAAGCACGCCTCAGCCTTGCCGGAACCCCATCGCGACCGGTTTGTTGGCTTTCCACGGCAGGCGTTGCACGCCGTGGGGCTGACCTTCCGGCACCCGGCAACGGGGGAGACGGTCCGCTTCCAGGCGCCGCTACCCACGGATATTAATGATTTGTCAGATTTCTTAGAATCCCTGTAATCCACTATACCCGCGCGCAGAAGTCGGTTATTCTTCGCGTCAACAGCCGCCAGCGCTCACGCTTGCATCCGGGACCATCCCCGGCGGATCGAACGGGCAAGCGGACGGCGAGGCGGCGCAGAACAGTGAACGGCCGTGTGCCCGTGAGAAGGCACGAAGAACAGCCGTCGGAGAGGGTCCAACATGGCGACGACATCCAGCGTTCCGGTCATCAGTTCCGAAAGCAATCTCTCGCGCTACCTCCAGGAAATCCGCAAGTTCCCCATGCTCGCGGCAGAGGAGGAGTACATGCTGGCCAAGCGCTGGCAGGAGATCGAGGATTCGGACGCCGCGCACAAGCTGGTGACCAGCCATCTGCGGCTCGTGGCGAAGATCGCCATGGGCTACCGCGGCTACGGCCTGCCGCTGTCGGAGCTGATCTCCGAGGGCAACGTGGGCATGATGCAGGCGGTGAAGCGGTTCGACCCCGACCGCGGATTCCGGTTGGCGACCTACGCCATGTGGTGGATTCGCGCCGCCATCCAGGAATACATCCTGCACAGCTGGTCGCTGGTGAAGATGGGCACCACGGCGGCCCAGAAGAAGCTGTTCTTCAACCTGCGCCGCCTGAAGGGCCAGATGCAGGCCATCGAGGAGGGCGACATGTCGCCCGAGCAGGTGCGCCACGTCGCCACGACCCTCGACGTGCCGGAGCAGGACGTCGTCAACATGAACCGCCGTCTCAGCGCCCCCGACCATTCGCTGAACGCGCCGCTGCGCGCCGACAGCGAGGGCGAGTGGCAGGACTGGTTGGTGGACGAGACGGCGAACCAGGAAATCTCCCTGGCCGAGAACGAGGAGCTGGGCAAGCGGCGCAAGCTGCTGACCGCCGCCATGGAGAACCTGAACGAGCGCGAGCGCGACATCCTGGAGGAGCGCCGCCTGCGCGACAACCCCACCACGCTGGAGGATTTGTCGCAGAAGTACGGCATCAGCCGCGAGCGCGTCCGCCAGATCGAGGTGCGCGCCTTCGAGAAGCTCCAGAAGGCCATCCGCAACGCCGCGGTGGAGCAGAAGCTGGCCGGGTAATTAACCCTCTCCCCTCCGCTCACGCGCAAACTTCGTTTGCGCTGACGCGACAGGCGGACCTTTGGTCCGCCGAAAGCGGGGAGAGGGAAATACACTCCCCTTACGCCCCCGCGGGTTCGGCCATCTGGTCCTGCTCGTCCGGAGAGAGGCCGCCGGCCTCGTCGAACAGGTCGCCGGCGACCTCCGGCCCCCATTCCTGGACCAGACCGACCTTCACGTCCTTCAGCGCGCTGACCCGCTTCTCGGCACGCATCACCTCGAAATTCGCCACCATCGGCGGAATCCCGAAATAGAGCGCCCAGCCGATCGCCGCCGATCCGTACATCACCAGCCAGGCCAGCGGGTCCATGAAGATCTTGCCGGCGGCGCCGATGGTGTGGTTGTGCTTCCACAGCTCGATGGCGTAGGGCATGCAGCCGCAGAAATTCAGCCCACCGACGGTGATCGGCGCCGATTTTTCGGGGTCGCGGTCGGTGACGTAGGCGACGATGGTCGGGATCATGCCGATGCCGAACAGGATCGAGGTGGGCAGCACCACCAGACCCGCCGGGATGATCAGCAGGATCAGCGTCAGCATGCTGCCCTTGCGCTTCTTCTTCTTTCCGCCGCTCTTGCCGCCGCGCGCCATGGGTGCCACCCGATCCTTGGTTTGAAGGCCGCCGTCAGAAGGCGAAGAAGAGGATGATGCCGCCGACCAGAATCGTGGACAGCAGGCTCGACACGATCGCCGCCACCTGCCGCCCGGACGATTCGATGATGCTGTTCCGGTCGCCGATGCTCTGCCGCAGCTTGTTGATCTCGGCATCGGCCTCGCGGTAGGCGATCTGGCCGGCTTCGAACTCCAGCTTGTCGCGGCGCAGCGCCTCCGGATCGTCGACGATCTTCAGCAGATCACCGAGGCGTCCGTTGTGGGCGGCGGAGTCGGCGAGCTTGCGCACGTTGTCCTGGTGCGGCCGGCTGTGGAAACGGCGGAAGGCCGGATCGAGCAACGACACCACCCAGGCGGCGAGGTGCGACAGCGAATCCGTGCCGGTGCGCGCCTGGACGTCGGCCAGGATGGTCAGCATGGCGATCACCCGGCGCATCGGCTCGATGCTGGAGCCGAGCTGGGTGTAGAGCATCTCGTCGGTCCGCCGGTGCCGCACCGCCAGGAAGGCGGCGACGTGGCGGTCGATGGGGTCCTTGTGCCGCTCGCTCCCCGCCCCCGCCCAATCGAGCGCGCGCAGCAGCTCCGCCGGGGTGGTCGGCATCTGCTTGGCGACCAGCGGGCTGATGCAGGGCATGGTGGGGTTCATCTCGTAGAGCACGCGCTCCACCCCCAGCCCATGGCCCGTGCGGTCCAGCAGACCGCGGACCTGATCGAAGTTCTGCACCATCGGCACGAACTCCGGCTTGAAGTCGCTCTGCACGCTCACCCAGAACATGGGAAGCTGGTTGGCCAGGACTTCGGCCGACGGCTGCGGCGACTCGCCGCGCAGGAAGGCTTCGGCCAGCATGGTGCCGATGCCGTCGGGCATCATCGCCTTGCCGCGGTAGCGGATGGGTGCAGCGGGGTCCAGCGCCATGCAGACGCGCGCGACCAGCCGTTCGGCCATGCTGCCGCCCTTGCCGGTGGTCGAGGCCGTCTGCACCGCGTTCGCCACCGCCTCGGCGCGGGCGTCGTCGCCCATGGAGCGGCGCAGCCATTTGTCCAGCTCGCCGCCCTCGATGACGGTGGCGGCGGGCGCCACATGGCGGGCGAAGGCGCGGGCCAGCGTGCGGCAATGCCAGTAATCCTGCCCCTGGAATTCCAGCGGGCGGGCGGCGCGGCGCGGCACCTGCGGCTGCTTCGGGCTGAGGCGGCGGCCGGCCACCCAGAGATCGAGATCCTGGAGGGTCCAGCGCTGCTTGGGATCGTCCACCAGCAGACCGCGGATCACCTCGCTGATCGCCAGCGGCAGGCGCATCTGACCGACCAGCGCCGGGTAGGACCCGCGCTCGATCTTGGCCTGGAGGATCGCCTCGTCCTCCGCCGCCCCTACCGGGTTGCGCCCCAAAAGCAGGAGCAGCAGCGTCACGCCCAGCGAATAGAGGTCGTCGGCCATGGTGCCGGTGCCGCGCCCGGCCGGCGAGGCCATGCCGCGTTCCACCGTCTCCAGCAGGACCGTCTGGCCGTAGCCCGGCGGGGTGGACAGGCATTCGCCCAGCATCAGGCTGCTGGAGGCCAGATCGCGGTAATAGAGGTTGGTCGGGCGGATCGCACCATGGACCACGCCGCGGCTCGACAGTTCCTTGAGCGCCGCGACCAGCGGATGGATGATCTGGCGGGTCAGATGGTCTTCGGGGATCGGGTCCGTGGCCTCGGTCAGGCTGTTCATCAGCCGCTTGCCCGCCGGACGCTCGAAGATCATGCAGAGGCGGCGCCCCTGGCTCGCCGGCCAATCCACCATGCCCCAGTCGAGCAGGCGCATGTGGGCTTGGTTGTCGAGGCTGGCCACGGTGGCGGCGATGTCGGTGCGGGCCAGCGTGGCGCCGTGGCCGATGATGGCGAAGGCTTCGGAGCGCTTGTCACGCAGCGGCTTGGCCGTGTAGGCGTTGCCGCCGATGGCGTTGAGCGCGGCGAGCGGCGCGCTGGGGTGGATCTCGTACCGCTCGGCCAGCTTGACCGGCTCGGCGTTCGCCATCATCCGATCCGCGGCGGCTGCGGTCATGGCATCGGATGGCATGGCGTTCGAATCCCCAGAGCCTGCGAGCGTGTGCCAGCCTTAGTCGCTCGAAAAGGGCAAACAAATTGTTAACGCGGGGGGAAGTGGTTGATTTGGGCCCCCCTCCCGACCTCCCCCCGCTTTGCAGGGGGAGGAGAAAAGCCCTCCCCTGCGAAGCTCTCGCGCAAACTAGAGGTTTGCGCTGACGCGGCAGGCGGACCTACGGTCCGCCGAGAGCGGGGGGWGGGTTGGGKGGGGGCCCGCTTCGACCACTCCTCGACCGTGTGCCCGGCTCAATCCTGGAACGGATCGTTCATCAGGATGGTGTCGTCGCGCTCCGGGCTGGTGGACAGCAGGGCCACCGGGGCCTGGATCAGCTCCTCGACGTGGCGGACGTACTTCACCGCCTGGGCCGGCAGCTCCGCCCAGGAGCGGGCGCCGTGGGTGCTGTCCTTCCAGCCCTCGAAGGTCTCGTAGATCGGCTCGACGCGGGCCTGGGCGCCGGCGTTGGCCGGGAAGTAATCCAGCTCCTGCCCGTCCAGCCGGTAGCCGACGCAGACCTTGATCTCGTCGAAGCCGTCCAGCACGTCCAGCTTGGTCATGGCGATGCCGTCGATGCCGCCGGTCTTCACCGCTTGGCGGACCATCACGGCGTCGAACCAGCCGCAGCGGCGCTTGCGTCCGGTGACCACGCCGAACTCCTTGCCGCGCTGACCGATCAGCTCGCCGACGTCGTCGAACAGCTCGGTCGGGAACGGGCCGGAGCCGACGCGGGTGGTGTAGGCCTTGCAGATGCCCAGCACGTACCCGACGGCGCGCGGGCCCATGCCGCTGCCGGCGGCGGCGTTGCCGGCCACCGTGTTGGAGGAGGTGACGTACGGATAGGTACCGTGGTCGATGTCGAGCATCTGGCCCTGCGCGCCTTCGAACAGGATGCGCTTGCCGGCGCGGCGCAGCTCGTCCAGCGTCTTCCAGACGACCGAGGCGTAGGGCAGCACCTGCGGGGTGATCTCGCGCAGCGGGTCCAGGATGTCGGCCGGGGTCATCTCCGGCGCGCCCAGGCCGCGGAGCAGCAGGTTGTGGTGGGCCAGCAGGGCGTCCACCTTCTCCTTCAGCACCGCCTCGTCGCCGAGGTCGCACAGGCGGATGGCCCGGCGGGCCACCTTGTCCTCATAGGCCGGGCCGATGCCGCGGCCGGTCGTGCCGATCTTGCCGGCGCCGCGGGCCTCCTCGCGCGCCTTGTCGAGCGCGCTGTGGACCGGGAGGATCAGCGGAACGTTCTCGGCGACCTGGAGCGTGGCGGGGGACACGTCCACGCCCTGGCTCTTGATCGCCGTCACTTCGCGGATGAAGGCCCAGGGGTCGAAGACGACGCCGTTGCCGATGATCGACAGCTTGTTCGGCCGAACCACGCCCGAAGGCAGCAGGCTCAGCTTGTACGTCACGCCGTTGATCACCAGCGTGTGGCCGGCGTTGTGACCGCCCTGGAAGCGCACCACCACGTCGGCCCGGCTGGACAGCCAGTCGACGATCTTGCCCTTGCCCTCGTCGCCCCACTGGGCGCCGACCACCGCCACGTTGGCCATGTGTGTCTCCGCAAAAAAAGAAGGCAGAAAGAAAACGTTGCCCATGCAAAGGCGTCCCCCGACCTTGCGGGGGAAGCCCCATCGTGAAGTCTCAAGTCAGCGGCGTGACCCTGCCGCCGTCCAGACGGTGGCCGCAGTCCAGACGCCGGGCCTCCGCCGCCGCGTCCGCCACGGGGGCGAGCCCCGCCACGGTGACCCAGCCCTCGGCGCGCAGCTTGCCCGCCGCGGCCCAGGAGGTGCCATGCGGCACATAAACGCGCTTGGCCGGCTCCGGCGCCGGAACGGCGCGCAGGAGCGTGTCCATGTAGAGGGTGAAGCCGGTCCCCGGCTCGCCCTCCTCCTCCACGCCCGGACGCACGCCGGCGCGGTAGCGGCCCCCCGCCCCCAGCTCGCCGCGCACGTCGCGCGCGAACAGGGTGAAGCTGAGGCCGGTCTGGTATTCGAAGCCGCGATGCTCCACCAGATCGACGGTGATCGTCAGATCGGGGCGCGCGGCGCGCAGCAGGCCCAGGGCGTCGGTCAGGCGGCGCCGGTCCTTCTCCGCCGTTTCCGGCAGCGGCAGAGCCGACAGCACCTCCATGGCGCGCTCCGCCGGACCGGAGGCGGTCATCAGCGTGTGCAGCAGCGTGGCCGCCGGACCGCCGACCGCCGTCACCGCCGCCGCGTCCTTCTTGTCCAGCGCCTCGCGCAGCCGGGCAGTCTCCTCATCGCCGAGCCCCAGGCCGCGGCAGACCCGCGCCACCATGGTCGGAACGCAGAGGTCCACCGACAGGTGCCGCACCCCCACCCCTTCCAGGGCGTGAGCGGCCAGCAGGATCACCTCGGCGTCCGCCTCGGCCTCCAGCGGACCGATCAGCTCGACGCCGACCTGGGTGATCTGCCGCTCGGGACGGAGCTGCGACCCCTTCACGCGCAGCACCGGCCCGGCGTAGCACAGCCGCACCGGGCGGGCGCCGTTCTTCAGGCGGGTGGTGGCGATGCGCACGATCTGCGGGGTGATGTCCGCGCGCACGGCCATCATGCGCTGCGACAGCGGGTCCATCAGCCGGAAGGTCTGCTTCGCCATGGCCGCGCCGGAGCCGGACAGCAGATTGTCCTCGAACTCGACCAGCGGCGGCTCGACGCGTTCATAGCCGTGGGCGGTGAAGTCCGCCAGCAGGCGCGCCACCGCCGCCGCTTCGTGCGCCGCTTCGGGCGGCAGCACGTCGTGCAGGCCGGCGGGCAACAGGGCGGAGCTCAGGGAATCAGCGGGCATGGCCTGCGTCGTCTCGTCGAATAAGTGGCAAACCGTCGGCATGGCGAGAGCCCGCAAGTCCGATGGGCATGCGGTGCTCGGGCATACGGAGCGGGTCAATACCCCACCCCCCTTCCTCATGCAAACGGAAAAGCCCCGCGACCCGTGCCCGTCTCCCCTGCGCCGACCACAGGCGCCCGTCCGGCGCGGTTCGAGACATGAATGCATTCCAATCGAATCTTTGTTGAGTTTGATGCGAAATCTCCGGCATCCTGTGTACGAACCGTGCCAGCAGCAGCGGGGCAATGGCGCCATGGCACGCCCGTCCGCCAGCTACGAAGTGCAGATCTACAAGCAGGACCACTGGGTCCTCGAAGGCCGCTTCGACACCGAGGCGGAGGCGCTGGTCTTCGGCCGCAAGGCGTTGTCCGGCGGCAAGGTCGAGGGCATGCGGGTGGTGCGCGACTGGCGGCGCCCGGACGGCCGGCATGTCGAGACGGAAGTCCATGTGGAGTTCCGTCAGGTCTCCCGCACGGTGACCGCCTCCCCCATCGACGAGGCGCCGGCGCTCTGCCTTACGCTCGACCATTGCTACAGCGTGCAGAGTCGCATGACGATGAACCGCGTGCTGCGCAATTACGTGGAGCGCGCGGTGGTCACCCCGACCGAGGTGCTGCACAACCACGCGGAGCTGGCGCGGCTTCTCAACACCGACAACCTCGTGCCCACCGCAGTCGGGCGGGTCGCCGCCCTCCAGGCGGAGAAGGCCGGGACGGACGGGCGCGGGCGGCGCGACGCGCTGAACCTGCTGATGCACGAACTGACCGACCGGGCGCGCGTCGCCGCCGCCCGCAAGGACCTGCCGGCCATTGCCGCCACCGGCTTCGGTCCCATGTTCGCCCGTCTGGATTCGAGCCTGCCGGCGGAGGAGCGCGATTTCCTCGCCCGCGTCGTGCTGTCGCGCGAGTTGGTGCAGATGCGCAATTGGCTGGCCAAGCTGGATTTCCTGGGTGAGCTGGCGCGGGAGGGCGGGGGTACGGCCGACCGGCCGCTGGTCCTGCTCGACGGCGTGATCGCCGATGTTCTGGGCGCCCCCTCCGTCGCGCAGGAGCTTCTGGGCGCCCAGGGCAGCCTGGCGGAGGCGCTGTGCAATCTGATCGACCTGTCGCGGGGCCGCCTGTCCCCGGCCAAGCGGGCGGAGGGCGACCGCGCCGTCCAGTTGAACGAGCTTCTCGCCTTCCACGACCTGGACCAGACGCGCCTGGTCATCCTGGATCTGGTGCGCCGGCAGTTGAAGGGGACGCAGCCGCTCCACCGCTCCGACCCGTCGCTGGAGATGGACGCCTTCCAGGAAATCCTGAAGCGCGCGCTCGGCCCCGACGGACCCGCCGGGGGCGGTCCGATGGCCGAGGCGCTGGTCCTGCGCTACCTGCGCTTCCTGGAGGGCGGTGGGGCGCCGGGCCGCAAGCAGGCCATCACGGAGGTGGCCGGCCGCATCCCCGACGCACGGGACCGGGTGCGCTTCCTGCTGGCGCTGGCCGACTCCGACCTCGGCCATGGACACGCCGGGGACGTCGCCCGGCTGCTGCACGCGCTGACCGGCAACCCGGCGGGCTATGGCCGCTTCATCCACCCCCGCCTGCCGCCCCGCGACAATCTGGAAGCGCTGACCCTGCTCTACTGCCAAGCCGCCGACTCGGCGCTGCCGGAGGAGGCGCGGACCCGCCTGACCGGCGACCTCGACGCGCTTCTGGTGGCCTACATCACCGAAGAGCGCGTGGTGGAGCGGCTGGACGATCCCGGCGACGCGCTGCGGCTGCGCGCGAACCGTCTGCTGCAGGTCTGCGCGCCGGGCATCCTGCGCAGCCGGCGGGCGCTGGAGATGGTCCGGCGCCGCGTCGTCGAGCATCTCCGCCAACCTCAATTCGACCGGAAATATGTGGAGGACCTGCCCGACGCGGTGACGCAGCAGCGCGCTCTGCGGGAGTTCTACCGCATGTTGGGAGCGGCTGGTTTCGTGTGAGCCTCGGACGGTCTGACCGCCCCGATGCGGATGGACAGCACCCGCCCCTTTGGATAATCAGCGCATCACATCGGGACAAGACGGGGCGCCGCCATCGGCCCCCGCGGCGACGAAGGGCACAGCCTTGGGCAAGGACGTCGGCAATGGAATTGCGCTGGGACCGGTCTTCCACATCATCGGCATCCTTCTGACCATCCTGGGGCTCGGCATGCTGGTGCCGGCCCTGGCCGACGCCGCGGTGGGCAACCGCGACTGGACGGCCTTCGTCGGTTCCAGCGCGGCGACCCTGGCGGTCAGCGGCGGCATGGTCCTGGCGACGTCGAGCAAGGAGCACGCGCGCTTCACCGTGAAGCAGCATTTCCTGCTGACCACGCTGTCCTGGTGCGTGCTGGCGGCCTTCGGCGCCCTGCCCTTCATGATCTCCGCCGCCCGCCTGTCCTTCACCGACGCCTATTACGAGGCGATGTCGGGCCTCTCAACCACCGGCGGTACGGTGATCGTCGGGTTGGACGACGCCCCGCCGGGGGTTTTGCTGTGGCGGTCGCTGCTGAACTGGTTCGGCGGGGTCGGCATCATCGTCATGGCGATCGCGGTGCTGCCCATCCTGCGGGTCGGCGGCATGCAGCTGTTCCGCACCGAGTCCTCCGACAAGGGCGACAAGCCCTTCGCCACGGTGCAGGACACGGCGGGGGCCATCGCCATGATCTATCTGGCGCTGACTGTGCTGTCGGCGGCCGCCTACCATCTGGCCGGCATGACGTGGTTCGACGCGATCAACCACGCCATGGCTTCCATCGCCACCGGCGGCTTCTCGACCAAGGACGCCTCGCTCGGTTGGTTCGACTCCCACGCGGTACTGTGGGTGGCGACCCTTTCGATGATCTCCGGCGCCTTGCCGCTGACCTGGTACATCCGCCTGCTGCGCGGCCAGTGCAAAGCACCATTGTCCGGCGACAGCCAGGTGAACGCGCTGCTGGCGATCCTGCTGGTGGCCGGCGTCGCCATGACCCTGTGGGCCTTCACCGTGGTCGGCCTGCCCTTCCGGGACGCGCTCAGCCATTCGGTGGTGAACGTCACCTCGATCATCACCGGGACCGGCTTCGTCTCCACCGACTTTTCGACCTGGGGCAGCTTCGCCGTGGTCGCCTTTTTCTTCTTCTACTTCATCGGCGGCTGCACGGGCTCGACGGCTGGCTCCATCAAGGTCTTCCGCTGGCAGGTGCTGGCGCTGTCGATGCTGAACCAGATGCAGCGTATGCTGAAGCCGAACCGCGTGCTGGTCCCACTCTATCAGGGCAAGGTGCTGGACGAGGATGTGGTCGGCTCGGTCATCAACCTCGCCTTCGCCTTCATGGCGGCCTTCGGCATCCTGTCGCTCCTGGTCGCCGCGATGGGGGTGGATTACCTGAGCGCGGCCAGCGCCGTCGCCTCCGCGCTCGCCAACGCCGGACCGGGGCTGGGGCCGGTGGTCGGCCCGTCGGGCACCATGGCCCCCTTGCCCGACGCCGCGAAATGGATGCTGAGCTTCGCCATGCTGCTGGGCCGGCTGGAGGTCTTCACCGTGCTGGTGCTGATCCTGCCCAGCTTCTGGCGGGATTGAGCGGGCAACGAAAAAGGCCGCGCCGGAGTGGCTCAGCCGCGCAGCCTGTCCAGAATCTGGTGGCTGTGATTCACCCCACCGAAGAAAACGGCGAGAATCCGGACCTCAACCAGCCCCTCATCGATTTCGAAATAGAAGATGAAACTCCGACTGGTCACGGTGCGGATGCCGGATCGGATTTCCGGATGCTCCGTGCCACGATGCGGATGGGCCTCGAACGTCCGCATGTAGGAAAGAGCGTCGCCGATCCGCCCGGCGGCCCGCTCCATCGCGCGCTCCCCATCGTCACCCAGATCCCGGTAAGCCTGGACGAGATGATCCTCGATCAGGTCGAGATCCCGGGTAACGGAGGCCGCACGGCGGACCTTATAGAGCCGCACGCGCACGCCGCTTGCGCTCCAGCATCGCCCGGGTTTCCGCTTCGCCGTCATCAAGATCGATGAACGCACCGGCGCGGCGCTGGTCGATCAGAATCCGCAGCGCTTCGATCTCGGCGTTGCTTTTCTCGGTGTCACGCCGAAGCATGTCGAGACCGCGCTGGAGCACCGCGCTGAGGCTTGGATACTGCCCGGTCTCGACAAGGCTGCGTGCGAAGGCTTCCTGTTCGTCGGTCAGCGAGATCGAGGTCTTCACGGTCATGCGTTGCCCTCCCTCACCAACCAAGTACTACCCAGTAGCACCAACGTCAAGGTTCAGCGCCCGAAGGTTTCCGCCTTGACCGTGGCGAAGGCCCAGTCCAGCCAGGGCAGGACCGCCTCCATGTCCTCGTTCTCCACCGTGGCACCGCCCCACAGGCGCAGGCCCGGAGGGGCGTCGCGGTAGGAGCCGGCGTCGAAGGCGGCCTCCTCCTTCTCCAGAAGCGCTGCGAGCTTCTTGGCGAAGTCGGCCTGGGCCTCCGGCGTCAGGGAGGTCACCTCGGGGTCGGTGAAGCGCAGGCAGATCGACGTGCAGGAGCGGGTCGCCGGATCGTCCCCCAGGAAGCCGGCCCAGGTCGAGGCCGCCACCCATTCCGAGACGATGCGCAGGTTCTGCTCCGACCGGCGGATGAGCTGGGTCAGGCCGCCGACCGACAACGACCAGCGCAGCCCATCGATGGCGTCCTCGACGCAGAGCATGGACGGCGTGTTGATGGTGTCGCCGACGAAGATGCCTTCGATCAGCTTCCCGCCACTGGTCAGGCGGAAGATCTTGGGCAGCGGGCGGTCGGGCTGGAAGCTCTCCAGCCGCGCCACGGCGCGCGGGCTGAGCACCAGCATGCCGTGCGCGGCCTCGCCGCCCAGCACCTTCTGCCAGGACCAGGTGGCGACGTCGATCTTGCTCCACGGGATGTCCATGGCGAAGGCGGCGGAGGTCGCGTCGCAGATCGACAGACCCGCGCGGTCCGCCGGAATCCAGTCGCCGTCCGGCACCCGCACGCCCGACGTCGTGCCGTTCCAGGTGAACACCACGTCGCGGCTGAAATCGGCCTGCGACAGGTCCGGCAGTTCGCCGTAGGGGGCCTGGATGGTCCGCACGTCGGACAGGCGGAGTTGCTTGGTGACGTCGGTCACCCACTCCTTGCCGAAGCTCTCCCAGGCCATCATGTCGACGCCGCGCTCACCCAGCAGGTTCCACAGCGCCATCTCCACCGCCCCGGTGTCGGAGGCCGGGACGATGCCGA
The DNA here is from genome assembly GCF_056402275.1 of Azospirillum sp. P4_B5. Classification (NCBI taxonomy): domain Bacteria; kingdom Pseudomonadati; phylum Pseudomonadota; class Alphaproteobacteria; order Rhodospirillales; family Azospirillaceae; genus Azospirillum; species Azospirillum sp. P4_B5. The sequence goes on along the minus strand of NZ_JBFUHT010000002.1, from coordinate 168,980 downwards.
TGCGGTAGTCGCCGGGGATCGCCAGGACGGCGCGGGTCAGGTCGATGACCTCCTTCAGCTTCGCCTTGCCCGGCTTCGAGCGGTGGGAGCGGCCGAGCAGCGCGCCGTCCAGGGCGTCCAGCGACCAGCCGGGCCGCTTGGCGCAGGGGCCGGAGGAAAACAGCGGGTTCGACGGCCGGCGGGCGGGCTTCATGGACGGTCTACTCCCCAAAACTCGGGATTGCGGTATGGCCGGGGACGATAGGAGTTGCGTCGGAGCCCGTCAATCAGCCGCTCACGCGCAGCAGCGTCGCCTGGATGTGGCGGATGCCCGCCGCGTCGCAGATGTAGTAGCAGACCGCCACCCGCCCGTCCGCCAGCACGGTCGCCCAGGGATAGCCGACGTCGGGCGACGGCGCGTCGTCGCGGATCACCACCTCCGGCGCGGTCTCCAGAGTTTCCCGCCGGCTGTCCCAGACGCGGGCACGCACGCCGTAGGGCTCGTGGCGGTAGCCATAGACGACGAGCAGCCGTCCGTCCGGCAGCGGGCAGGCGTCGTAGGGATGGCCGATGATCGCGTTCTCGATCCAGGGCGCCCAGCTTTCCCCCAGATCATGGGAGACCGAGGTGGCGAGGCGGTCGCCCAGCCCGGTGGTGCGGTGGAAGGCGACCAGTTGCCCGTCCGCGGTCAGGTGCAGGGCGGTCTCGCAAAAGCCGGCCCGCCCCGCCGGGTCGCGGGCGATGGTGCTGCGCAGAGCCCAGCTTTCCCCCCGGTCGCGGGAGGCGAACAGGTAGCTGGTGTAGGGGCCGCCGGTGTAGGTCGCCATCAGCAGCGTGCCGTCCGGCGCCTCCACCGCCCGGCCGCGCACCGCGCCGCCCAGCATCGGGCGCAGGCCGGGCAGGATCGGCCCCTGGCCCGGCAGCTCCGGCAGGTAGCGGTGGGCCGACCAGTGCCGACCGCCGTCGTCGCTGACTCGGGTGCTGCCGCCCCAGAACAGGAAGAAGGTGCCCGACGTCTCGGCGTTGCCCAGCAGGTGGACGCCCTTCTCGCGCAGCCGCAGGCCGTGGCGCGCCGACATCGGGTACCAGCCGAAGCTGCCCAGGACGATCCGCCCTGAGCGCAGAACCAGCAGGCTGGGGTCCTGGTCGCCCGCTTCCGGGTCGGTGGGCAGCGGCTGCGGCGCGCCCTCCGGCTCGAAATCCGGGGTGAAGCGCTGGATCACGAGGTGGGAGCGCGAGTCCACATGGTCGACGCTGGTGAAGTCGCCGTTGCGGTCCGCCGGCTCCCCGTGCAGCCAGCGGTGGTCGCGGGCGCGCCGGAAGGCCACCAGAATCCGCCCGTCGGCCAGCGTCGCCGCGGACGGGAAGGACGCGTAGAAGCGCCGGTCGCTGTAAACGATGCGATGGGAAAGACTGTCGAACATGCACCTGAAATCCGCCTTGCGCCCGCGGCATTGGAGGCGCCCGGCCAATGTCCGGTTGCCGGAATGAAGGATTCCTTTACGGTGCGCGTGGTCCCCTGCTAGTCACACCGCTTTCCGCAGCCCTGCCCGGCGAAGGTCATGACCGAAGTGAGCACCGAAGCCGCCGCTCCCGCGAACATCCCCTATGGCCGCCACCGCGACCGCAACGACCTGTCGCAGGTGCTGCCGCTGACCACGCCCTTCTCGCTGCTGATCGACCCGTCGAACGGCTGCAACTTCCGCTGCGTCTTCTGCGCCACCGGGAACCCGGAGTTGCTGAAGGAGATCGGCCGCCCGCGGGGCGCCATGAAGTTCGACCTGTTCCGCAAGATCGCCGACGACATCGTCGAGTTCGACGCCCCGATCAAATCCGTCCACCTCTACAAGGACGGCGAGCCGCTGGTGAACACGCGGATCGAGCACATGGTCCATCTTCTGAAATCGCGCGGCTTGGCCCGCCATGTCGAGATGACCAGCAACGGCTCCCTGCTGACGCCGGAGCGGGCGGACGCGCTGCTGGCCGCCGGACTGGACGCCATGCGCGTGTCCGTCTACGGCGCCAGCGACGCCATGTACAAGCGGGTGACCCGGCGCTTCGACCACTTCCAGACCATCGTCGACAACGTGGCCTATCTTTACCGCCGCAAGACGGAGCTGGGCCGCGATTTTCACCTCCACTGCAAGATCATCAACGTGGAGCTGACCGAGGCGGAGCGGCAGAGCTTCATCGACACCTTCACGCCGATCGCCGACAGCCTGTTCGTCCATCCCCTGCACGGCGAGGCGCTGGCCGAGGAGAGCGCCTTCGCCGCCGCCCCGGACACCGCGCGCAAGGTCTGCTCCGAGCCATTCCTGAAGCTGGCCATCAACTTCAACGGCGAGGTCTCGGTCTGCTGCGCCGACTGGCGCATGGGGACCATCGTCGGCAACGTCGCCGAGGAGTCGCTGCGCGACATCTGGAACGGCGAACGGCTGCGCGTTTTCCGGCTGAAGCATCTGGAGGGCCGCCGCGACGAGATCGAGGCCTGCCGCGGCTGCTCCTACGTCCAGACTCTCCCCGCCGACAACAATCTGGACGGCTTCGCCGCGGACCTCATCGCCAAATACCGGGCTTGAGCGTCCGCACAAGTCCCGCCCTCAGGGCCAGCGCTTCGCGCGCAACGGCACCGCTCCGGAGCCCTCCCCGGCCGCCGTCTCGGAATCTTGCGCCTCCGGCTCCCGTGCGCCCGTTTCGGGCGGTTCCGCCTCCAGGGGCCGGTCGGACAGCAGGGTCTTGATCGGCACGCCGAGGATGTCCTCCTGATTCCGTTCCGCCTGCTCCAGAAGCTGGGCCGTGCGGTCCTGCCAGGGCAGTTCCAACCCGCCCAGCCCGCGGACGGAGCCACGCAGGCCGATGCCCAGCGCCTTCATCAGGTCGAACAGCGTGGCCTCGCTCAGGTCGCGGGTGACGACCCAGGCGTTGTGCGTGGTGTGGGCCACCCAATGGGCGTCGCGAAGCTGCTCCAGGATGCCGTCGATCAGCACCGTGCCCACCGGCACGCGCCCCACCAGCGTCCGCCGCCGCAGGCCGACGCCGAGCCGCGTGCCCTCCATAAGCTCGTGCAGCACGGCCAGCGCCAGCCCCAGCCGCTGCGCGGGCAGCAGCCCTTCCGGCCCGCCGCGGGTGATCTTGCCGGCCCGCCATTCCGGCAGCGAGGCGGTGATGACCGCGCCGAACAGCACCGTCGACCAGGCGATGTAGAGCCAGAACAGGAAGATCGGCACGGTCGCCAGCGCGCCGTAGATGGTCTGGTAGGCGGGAAACTCCTTCATGTACATGGCGAAGCCCGCCTTGGACGTCTCCAGCAGCAGCGAGGCGACCGCCCCGCCGCAGGCGGCGTCCATCCACCCGACGTCCCGGTTGGGGATGATCACGTAGAGCAGCGTGCAGCCGACCAGCTGCAGCATGAAGGGCAGGATTGCCCCGATCCCCACCAGCGGGTCGGCGAAGCCCTCCAGATGGGCGAACTGGAGCACCGCCCACAGGGTGCTGGACAGCGACAGGCTGGCGCCGGCGAACAGCGGGCTCAGCGACACCACCGCCCAGAAGGACAGGATGCGGGTGACGTAGGAGCGCGGTTCGCGTACCCGCCAGACGGTGGCGAAGGATCCCTCGATGGTCCAGATCAGCAGAACCGCGGACATCGCCAGCCCGACGATGCCGAACACCGGCATCTGCCCGGCGTTGGCCATGAAGGCCGCCAGATATTGCAGGATGGCGTCGCTGTTCTCCGGCACGAGGTTCTTGAACAGCAACGTCTGGATGCGCGATTGCAAGGCATTGAAGGCGGGAAAAGCCGAAAAGATCGCGAAGCCGATGGTCATCAGCGGCACCAGCGCCAGCAGCGAGGTGTAGGTCAGCGAGGCCGCGGTCTGGAAGCAGTTGTCGTTGTAAAAGCGCATGGAGGAATAGGCGATGAAGCCGCCGATTTCCCGAACGCGCACAAAGGGGTTCCACGCCCCTTTCGACGTGCCTTCGGTTTCAGCCACAGGACGCCTCCCGCCTTGGTTTGACCGGGCCGGCCTTTCGTGTAGGATGCGGCCCACTTTTCAAAGCATACTCTGGATGCACGAGGTACGGATGTCCAACCCGAAGCCGCTCATGGACGGCAAGCGTGGCCTGATCATGGGCGTGGCGAACGATCGTTCGATCGCCTGGGGAATTGCCTCCACGCTGGCGCAGCACGGCGCCGAGCTGGCCTTCACCTACCAGGGCGACGCGCTGCTGAAGCGCGTGAAGCCGCTGGCCGAGCAGGTGAACGCCCCGCTGCTGCTGCCCTGCGACGTCACCGACGAGGCCAGCGTCGACGCAACCTTCGCCGCCATCGAGAAGGAATGGGGCAAGCTGGACTTCCTGGTTCATGCGATCGCTTTTTCCGACAAGAACGAGCTGGACGGCCTCTATCTCGACACGACGCGGGCCAACTTCCTGCGCACCATGGACATCTCCTGCTACTCCTTCACCGCGGTGGCGCAGCGCGCCGTTCCGCTGATGAAGGACGGCGGCAGCCTGCTCACCCTCTCCTATTACGGCGCCGAGCGTGTGATGCCCCACTACAATGTGATGGGCGTCGCCAAGGCCGCGCTGGAGGCGAGCGTGCGTTACCTGGCCGTCGATTTGGGCGGTCGGGACATCCGCGTCAATGCCATCTCCGCCGGCCCGATCAAGACGCTGGCCGCCAGCGGCATCGGCGACTTCCGCTACATCCTGAAGTGGAACGAGCTGAACGCCCCGCTGAAGCGCAACGTCACCATCGGCGAGGTCGGCGGCGCCGGCCTGTTCCTGCTGAGCGATCTCGGCACCGGCGTGACCGGTGAGGTGATGCACGTCGACTCCGGCTACCACACCGTCGGCATGGTCGCGGTGGACGCGGCGGCCGAGGTGTCGCAGCTCCTGGGGTCGCTGAGCGGCGCGGCCAAGCCCGCCTGATCCCTGACCTCAGGCAACGGCGGGCGCGCCCGGTTCGTTCCGGAACGCCCGCCGGAAACGTCCTTACCCGGTTTGAGGTATTTTTTACCGATCGTCGTATTACCTACTTTTGCGCACCGCAGCAGACCGCTATTCTTCACGCTTACAGAAGGTTGCGGAAGGTGACGGTCGGATGCGTGCACGGCGGCAATCGGATTCGGTGTCCCCGATTCTGGAGCAAATTCTCTACGGCGGCTCCAGCGTCTCGATGAATTTGATAACGATCACACGCGACATCCCCGAAGAGAGCCGCCTGTTCCGTGCCCGTGGGTTGAACAAGGCCATCCTGTTCAAGTATCCGAATTTCGACGAAGACGCCGACGACTACGCCAATCCCATCGCCGACGAGGATGAGGATGGCGACGCCGCAGCGCGGCCGGTCGAGACCGGCATCTACATTCCGCACAGCGTCGAACACACCGAAGCGGGCGGGCTTGCCATCTATCTGCGCGCCCGCAACAGCAACCTCCTGTTGGCGGAGCAATTCGGCATCGGCGAGGCCAACAGCGAGGCCGCGGCCGCGGACCTGCGCACTCTCACCCTGATCGACAGCGTGCCGTCGCTGGACGCCTTCCTGCTGAAGGCCTGTTTCGAAGGCGAGAAGGTCCCGGTGGACAAGCGTCACTGGGCGATCAGCGACGCCGAGGACCAGCAGCTCCGCCGCCTGATCCGGGCGCGCATCGAACCCATCGTGCGCAAGGCCATCGACGGCGGCGGCAACGGCGCCCAGAGCATCGAGCGTTTCCTGGAGGCGATCTGGAATCCCGAGCTTGAGGAAGCCGGCCTGTTCGTCTCGGCCTTCGGCATCGACCGCAGCGAAGCGGACCAGATCTTCAGCGCCTGGAAGGGCACGACCTTCTATGAGTACCAGCTTCGCCGCATCGCGCCGCGGGCGCGGATCATCCTGAACTGGCTGAAGTCGCGGGAATGCATCCCGGTCGACATCCGCATGCACAAGCCCTACGAAACCCAGCTTCTGATGCACATCGAAAAGGTGGGCAAGCTGCTGGAAACCACGCTGATGGACATCCGGCAGATCCTTGCCGACTACGAGGCGAGCTTCTCCGCCTTCATGGGCGGCCAGCCGGAGCCCTTCCGCGACTATCTGCGCAAGATCCGCTCCCACTACTGGCTGCTCGGCTACTGCGTCTCTGCGCTGACCAGCGTCGCCCATCTGGACGCCCGCTGCATGAAGAACAACCCGCAGCGCAAGCTCTATTTCGAAACCACGCACAAGCTGCTGCGCCAGTTCGAGGTCGCGCTCGACCGCCGGCGCGAGCAGAAGGGAGCGTTTTAAGCTCCCTTGCGCTTGACGCGCTGGCCGAAACGCCGCAAGAAACGCGCTCCACCGTACAATGTACGGCAACATCGCGTCGCATCGGGAGTCCTCGCCATGGCCGGCAACAGCTTCGGAACGCTTTTCCGCTTCACCACCTGGGGCGAGAGCCATGGGCCGGCGATCGGCGTGGTGGTGGACGGCTGCCCGTCGCTGCTCTCCTTGACCGAGGCGGACATCCAGCCCTGGCTCGACAAGCGCCGCCCCGGCCAGTCGCGCTACACCACCCAGCGCCAGGAGCCGGATCAGGTCAGGATTTTGTCGGGGGTCTTCGAAGGGCAGACCACCGGCACGCCGGTCTCGCTGATGATCGAGAACACCGACCAGCGCTCCAAGGACTACAGCGAGATCGCCGCCAAATTCCGGCCCGGCCACGCCGACTACACCTACTGGAAGAAATACGGCATCCGCGATTACCGCGGCGGCGGGCGCTCCTCGGCGCGTGAGACGGCCTGCCGCGTGGCGGCGGGCGCGGTGGCGCGCAAGGTTCTGGGCGACGGGGTGACCGTACGCGGCGCGCTGGTGCAGATCGGCCCGCACAAGGTGGACCGCAGCCGCTGGGATTGGGCGGAGGTGGACAACAACCCTTTCTTCTGCCCCGATCCGCAGGCCGCCGCCGAATGGGCCGACTATCTGGACGGCATCCGCAAGAGCGGCTCGTCCATCGGCGCGGTGGTTGAGGTCGTGGCCTCCGGCCTGCCCGCCGGGCTGGGCGACCCGCTCTACGACAAGCTGGACGGCGATCTCGCCCGCGCCATGATGACGATCAACGCCGTCAAAGGCGTGGAGATCGGCAACGGCTTCGAGGCCGCCACCCTGACCGGCGAGCAGAACGCCGACGAGATGCGCGCCGGCCCCGACGGCGAGCCGGAATTCCTCTCCAACCAATCCGGCGGCATCCTTGGCGGCATTTCCACCGGGCAGGACATCGTGGTGCGCTTCGCCGTGAAGCCGACCAGTTCCATCCTCACCCCGCGCCAGACGGTCGATCTGCAGGGCAAGGACACCGACATCCTGACCAAGGGCCGCCACGACCCCTGCGTCGGCATCCGCGCCGTCCCGGTCGGCGAGGCGATGATGGCCTGCGTTCTGGCCGACCATCTGCTGCGCCACCGCGCCTACGCGCGGGGCTGAGGCCGATGCGGGAGTCGGGACGAAGGACGGGTGCGTGGCGTGGTGGCGTGATCGCGGGGTTTCTGCTGGCCGCCGCCCTTCCCGCCGCCCCAATCCAGGCCCAATCCCAGTCTCCGGCCTACCGCGAGCATGCGGAGACCTTCAAGGACTGGCGGCTCTACTGCCAAGTCTGGAGCGAGCCGAGCCGAGTCGAGTGCGAACTGCTGTCCCGCCCCGGCAGCGATCGGCGGTCGCGCCTCGTCTGGCTGCGCTCCAGCGAGCGTTGGCTGGAGGGGTTGCGCTTCCGGCTGGACGAGCGGACGATGGACCTGTCGAAGATCGTCCGCGTCTGGGTGGACCGGGCGCTGTTCCGCCCCGAATACCCGTGCGAGCGGTTCGAATGGGAGACCAACACCTGCGCCGTGGTCGATCCGGACACCAACGCCAAGCTGGTCGAGCGTCTGACGCCGGCCAAGGAGGTTTCCGCCGTCGGCTCCGCCCCGGCGGGCGGCAAGGCGGAGGTGCGCTTCTCCCTGACCGGCTTCAAGCCGGCGCTGGAGCGCATGGAGGAGATCCGCCGCGAGGCGGGGATCCGCTGGAAATAGCGGCGGCGCTCAGGCCGGATCGCCCTCGCCGTCCGACTTGGCGTATTTCTTCTTGGCGCGGTCGAGCGAAGCCAGAAGCTGCTGGCCGGTCGCCCCGCCGTCGCCGCTGATCCGCCCGGCCATCACCGCCTTGATGGCGTCCACATGGGCCTTCAGCAGCAGACGCTCGTTGCCGGTGACGGCGGGGAAGCCGCCCTGCGTCGCCTCGTAGAGCGACTTGGCGATGCGGGTGATCAGCGGATAGCCGAAGATTCCGCCCTGCCCGCGCATCTCGTGGGCAGAGCGGTTGATCTGCGCCATCAGCGCCGGAACCGCGGCGGCGTCCGCGCCCAGCCGCTCGACGCGGCGGGCCAACTCGTCCACCTCCCCGGCGATCCAGGTGGCGTAATCGCCGGCCCGGTTCTGGATCTCCGCCTCCGCCGCCGCCAGCACCTCGTCGGGCAGGCTCGGGACGGGGTCCTTCGGCGCGATGCCCATCTTGGCGCCCAGCCGGTTGGGCAGATCGAAATGCACGACCGGAAAGCGGTCGATGCCCACCGCCTTGGACGCGCTGTGCACCACCAGGATTTCCCTGGGGCCGGTCATCCGGCAGTCCATCGCCACCGGCCGCTGCGTCCGCCGCCGGTCCGGTCCGAAATAACCCTTGGCGAGCACGAAGCGCCGCGGCCGGGCGATGGCGGCCAGCAGGCGGTTGGCGATGGTCGCCGCGGAAAAGGGCTTGGCGATGAAGTCGGTGGCGCCCAGGTCGCGCGCCTGCTCCACATAATGGCGGTCGGCGGCGCCGGACAGCATCAGCACGGGCAGGAAGCGGTCCGGCGACTTCGGGCTGCAGCGCAGCCAGCGCAGCAGCATCAACCCGTCCACCTCCGGCATCACCAGATCGGTGATGATCACATCCACCGGCGCCGTGCCGGGCGGCAAAGCGGCGCGCCGTTCCTCCAGGAAGCGGATGGCTTCCGCACCGCCGGCCTCGGCATGCACCGCGCCGACCCCGATGGTGCGCAGGGTCGCGGTCAGCACGTTGCGGATGAAGGCGCTGTCCTCGACCACCAGAACCGAGAGGAGGCCGAGCTTGGGCGCGCCTTTGGCACCCGGATCCTTCATCGGTCGAACCACTGCGTTGCGGCGGAGCGCAGTCTTCGCACGGACGGCGACGGCTTGGCGAGAGACAACGTACGAAAGGCAGGGTTGCAACCCCTGGTGAATGGGCCTGACCGGAGGTGGGGCTTTGCGAAGCGCCGCCGGACGGCTACCCTGTCGGCCAAAACAGCGTGCACCGCAACGAAACCAACACGCCGGAGGAGACCACCGCGATGCCCCAGCCCGATCACGTCATGGCCCTGCCCGTTCCCGAGACGCCCGACCTCGACCCGGACATGGCCGCGCTCTTCGCCAAGTGCGAGGAGAAGCTGGGCTTCGTCCCCAACGTGCTGCGCGCCTACAGCCTGCGCCCGAAGAAGCTGCGCACCTTCGCCCAGCTCTACAACGAGCTGATGGTCGGCGAGAGCGGCCTGTCCAAGCTGGAACGGGAGATGATCGCCGTGGTCGTATCCTCGGCCAACCATTGCTATTACTGCCTCGTCGCCCATGGGCAGGCGGTGCGCAAGCTGTCCGGCGACCCGGAATTGGGCGAGATGCTCGCCTTCAACTACCGCGCCGCCACGCTGGAGCCGCGCCAGCGCGCCATGCTCGATTTCGCGTGGAAGCTGACCAAGGAGCCCTGGACCATGGGCGAGCCGGACCGGCAGGCGCTGCGCGACGCCGGCTTCGGCGAGGAGGACATCTTCGACATCGCCGACACCGCCGGCTTCTACAACATGTCGAACCGCGTCGCCTCGGCGGTGGACATGATGCCGAACCGCGACTACCACAAGCAGGACCGCTAAACGCCGGCCAACCGTCGCCGCGCAACCACCGGAGCCCCCCGGATGCTGAGGTTCTTTGTCCGCCTGTTCGCCCTCATCGGCTTCCTCGTGGTGGCCGCCGTGGTCACCGGGGTCGTCCTGGCGGTCCGGCACGAGCCCTCCCTGCCCGAAACCGTCGTGCTGGAGCTGGATCTCCGCGACCCGCTGGCGGAGGGGAGCGTGGACCGGCTGGGCAGCTTCCTCGGCCACGAGACGACCTTCCAGGAGGTGCTCGACGCGCTGGAGCGCGGGCGCGGCGACCCGCGGGTGAAGGGCGTTCTCGCCCGCTTCGGCGGCGACGGCGCCAGCTTCGCCCAGGTGCAGGAGCTGCGGGCGGCGGTGGACCGGTTCCGCGCGTCGGGCCGCTTCGCCATCGCCTTCGCCGAATCCTACGGCGACACCGGTGCGGGCAACCGCTCCTACCTGCTGGCCAGCGCCTTCGACGAGGTGTGGATGCAGCCGCTGGGGCTGCTCGGCCTGACCGGCCTGTCGGCCCAGATCCCCTTCGCCCGCGGCGCGCTGGACAAGCTGGACATCCAGCCGCAGGTGTTCCAGCGGGAGGAGTACAAGAGCCTCGCCGACAGCGTCATGCGGACGGACTTCACGCCCGCCCACCGCGAGATGATGGAGTCGCTGCTCGGCGACCTGACCAACCAGATTGTCGACGGGGTGGCGGCGAGCCGCCGCCTGCCCCCCGCCGCCGTGAAGGCGGCGATGGACCGCGCTCCCTTGATCGACCGCGAAGCGGTGGACGCCAAGCTGGTCGACCGGCTGGGCTACGCCGACGAGGCGCGGGAGGAGGCGCTACGCCGCGCCGGGGCCGCGCCCGACGCCGACACCATGGAGGCGGCGGACTATCTGGGCATCGCCGGCCCGCCCAACCGCAGCGGCCCGACCATCGCGCTGATCCACGCCACCGGCACCATCACCGGCGGCGACAGCGGCAAGCCAGGTCTGGGCGAAGTCACCGCCGGGTCCGAGACAATCGTGGAGGCCATCGAGGACGCGGTGGACGATCCCGACGTCAAGGCCATCCTGTTCCGCATCGACAGTGGCGGCGGCAGCGTGACCGCCTCCGAAACGATCCGCCGGGCGCTGGTCAAGGCCCGCCAGTCGGGCAAGCCGGTGATCGCCAGCATGGGCGGCACGGCGGCGTCCGGCGGCTATTGGATCGCCCTGGCCGCCGACCGCATCGTCGCCTCCCCCGCCACCGTGACCGGCTCCATCGGCGTGGTCGCCGGCAAGATGTCGGTCGCCGGCCTGTCGGAGCGGCTGGGCGTGCATTGGGGCGTCCTCGACACCGCCCCCAACGCCGGTCTGTGGTCACCCTTCCGCCCTTTCGGCCCCGCCGGGGAGGAGCGGCTGAACACCATCATCGACAGCAGCTACGCCACCTTCCTGTCCCGCGTCGCGGAGGCCCGGCACCTCACCCCCGAGCAGGCGCGGGACGCCGCCAAGGGCCGCGTGTGGACCGGCGCTCAGGCCAAGAACCTCGGGCTGATCGACGAGTTGGGCGGAGTCGCCACCGCGCTGACGCTCGCCAAGCAGGCGGCGAAGCTGGAGCCGGACGCCCCGGTCACCGTGACCGGCTATCCCCGTCCGAAGCCGCTGATCCGGGAAATCCTCGACCTCGCCTCGGGCAAGGGCGATCTGGTGGAGGCCGTGGCGGTGCTGGCCGGGCTGCGCCCGGCGCTGGCCGAACTGGCGCCGCTGGTGACGGCGGCCCGCCGCGGTGCGGTGGAGGCGCGCATGCCGCCGCTGGGCATCGAGCGGTGACGCATCGTTCGGGCGGCAAAGCGGCTGTTGGCCGCCCGTTACTCATCCAGTTTTTCGAAGTCGAACCTTAGCCTGCCGGATTTGACCGTGTAGGTTCCGCACCACCAGAGCTTGATCTGGTATCGGAGCGGTTGGGCAGCGTTGAAGCGTTGAAAAAAGATGTAGTAACCGCTTCTATAGCGGACGTGAGCGGTTCCAACAGGTGTAGACGGAAAAAGAATATCACGCCTGCTTTCGGGGCGGCCATCAAACGATTCAACAAGATACTCAATTATCTTTCGGCCTTCAGGATTGATCTTCGCGCGCTCTGAAAGGAAATCTCTCGTAACATGCCGTGAGCAAATTATTTGAGCGCGCGACCCAGCCAAGGGAATATTGATTTTCTTCATATTCAGCCGCCTGATTTACAAATCTTTCAGCCGGACCCCTCGGCCAACTTAGAAGCGCTGGCAACGACCTGACTGGCTGTGGTTTTTTGTCGAAGCGGGCTATCGGCCTTCCTGTAGACTTCCCATCCGGTCTCTTTGACCGACTTGGAGAGGTGGCTAAAGAGTTGGTTCGCCTTGCGCTGTTGTTCGGGCGACGCAATCCGAGGCACAATTGGAACGGCCCCCGCGACTTTCAGCACATCCTCGATACGGTCGGCGGCCCCCGCAGCTGGGGTTGCCCTTAGAGCGAACAACCGCCCTCTCTGCGCATTTCTGGCGACGAGTGATTTCGACTTCGGCTTTTTCGCGCCCATATTGGTTAATCCAAATTCTATGAAAACAGTCGTTTCTACCACTAATTCTAGTACGACATGGAAGCATCCGCAACACAATTCCGGCTATGAGTATAGTTACTTGACTTCAGTTCGCGGCCTCGTATCGCTTCAGAAGACTTTTGTATGCACAAAGATCAGGCCGGCGGAACGACCGCCGGCCTGCGAAAAGTGGCTGCGTTGCGCCGTGACGAAAGCGCGCCGTCTATGGAGCGTCGTCAATGGCGCGTCGCAAGCCCCGCCGAACAGAGCATCATCAGCGAACCGGCGCTGGCCCGGTTTTCACTTTCCAAGTAACTCTGAAATCCTGGTGAGCAGACCAACCGCGCGATTTCGTCCTTCGAAAAGACCGGCAGGAAGGGATTGTTCGACAGCTCCTCGTAAGCAGCCCTGGCCACTACTCTCAGGCTAAGCGGAATCGCCGCGATATATCGGTCGAGAGCACATTCGTCCTCGCGCTCCATCTGGCGCACTCCTTTCCTACGTTTCTCGTGATTAGTGGCTACGGATTAAAGATTGCGCAAAGCACCAATCGCGTAAAGCGACATAAGCGAACGAGGCAACAGATCCTGCACAGTGTTGTGCCCGTATCACATCATACGTTTTGGGTAAGCTGTGCGCTGGTAGCAAATCCCATCGATTTCTATCTTTCACCCCCGCCACCAAACGCGGCTCGGGAAAAAAGGAAAGGCGCCCCATCACGCAACGAATTCAGGCACTCGATCTCACAACATCGAAAAGAATAAATATGGAAAACCACGACACATTCGAAAGTCTCAATTCCTCGATGAGGGAAAGCCGAAATCGAACATCGTTAAATGAACTGAAAAAGAATCCATTGGTCATATGCGCAACGTTCAAAACAGCGCGCGCTCCATCCCGGGCCTGATCTTTGGAATGCCGACGCCGCGCACCCCTTCAAGGAGCCGATTGTCCGGATTGACCGGCATGGAGGCTTCCTATATAGCCGCTGGACTCTTCGCCGTTTCAAAGCCGCCGGTGCGCACGGAAAAGGAAAGGCGCCGCGCGCGCGAGGGTTTGAATGTCACGGTCAGACGGCAAATAATTCAGTAGGCCGTCCTTTACTCCCGCAGACCTGAAGTGCTCCGTGGAACCAGAAGACAACGATCATCCCATCGCCGACGCCACCACGCAGCCCGAGGAGGGTGAGGAAACGGTTTCCGTCTATGGTCCCTATCCGGAGGACCAGGATCGGGTCTGCTGCATCGTCGGCATCGGCGCCTCCGCCGGCGGGTTGGAAGCGCTCCAGCGCTTCTTCGACAATGTGCCGGGAGAGAGCGACCTTGCCTATGTGGTCGTCCAGCACCTGTCGCCGGTCCACAAAAGCCTGATGGTGGACCTGCTGGCCAAGCACACCGCCATGTCGGTGGTGCAGGCGGCCGACGGCATGGCGGTGGAGCGCAACACCGTCTATCTTCTGCCCCCCGCCAAACATCTGGCCATCGAGGACGGGCGTCTGATCCTCACCGCCAAGGACGCCGCCGGCGGCATGAGCCTGCCCATCGACATCTTCTTCACCGCTCTGGCCAGGGACCAGGGGCCGCGGGCGCTCGGGGTGGTGCTGTCCGGCACCGGGTCGGACGGGACGCGCGGGCTTCTGGCGATCAAGTCGGCGGGCGGCTTCGCCGCGGCGCAGGACCCCGAATCGGCCCAGTTCGACGGCATGCCGCGCAGCGCGATCGCCACCGGGCAGGTGGACGCCGTGAAGACGCCGGACAAGCTGCCGGGCTGCCTGATCGAACACGCCAGCCGGGTGCTGTCCCGCAACCTGCCCGCCCCCGCCAAGCCGCAGGACCGCGACAACGATCCGCTGGCGCAGATCGTGGCGGCCATCCGCTCGGTGACCGGCGTCGATTTCTCGCATTACAAGCTGGCGACGCTGCTGCGCCGGATCGAACGGCGGATGCACACCGCCGGCCTCGATTCGATGAGCGACTACGCCGCCCTGCTCCGCCGCAACAGCGCCGAGGCGGTCAGCCTCTACAAGGAGATGCTGATCGGCGTCACCCGATTCTTCCGCGACGAGGGCGCCTTCGCCTCCCTGGCCGACAAGGTGATTCCCACCCTGCTGGCCAAGCGAAGCCCCACCGACATGGTGCGCGTCTGGGTCTGCGGCTGCGCCACTGGCGAAGAGGCCTACTCCATCGCCATCCTGTTCGCCGAGGCGCAGGAGCGGATGGGGCGGTCCTTCGACGTCAAGATCTTCGCCACCGACATCGACCAGGACAGCATCGAAATCGCCAGCCAGGGGGAATACCCGCGCTCCATCGCGGAGGACGTCTCGCACGACCGGCTGACCCGCTACTTCACCGCCCGCGGCGATCGTTATCTGGTGTCGCGCGACATCCGCCGCATGGTGGTCTTCGCCGCCCACAACATCATGCGCGATCCGCCCTTCACCAAGGTCGATCTGGTGAGTTGCCGGAACCTGCTGATCTACATGGACTCGCCGCTTCAGCGGAAGGTGCTCAGCCTGTTCCAGTACGCGCTGCGGCAGAGCGGCTTCCTGTTCCTCGGCACCAGCGAGACGCTGGGAGACCTGTCGGCGGAGTTCCACGTTCTGGACAGCCGGAACAAGCTGTTCCAGAGCCTGCGCACCGGAACCCACCGGCTGTCGCGGCTGCTCGTCCCCACCGTCGCCGCGCCGGTGCACCGCCACGGCGACGAGACCATGTCGCAGGCGCAGGAGGAAGGGGCCGCCATCGACGAGGCGATCTCAACCCTGATGCGGGCCTATGTGCCGCCCAGCCTGCTGGTCAACGAGCAGATGAACATCATGCACGTGTTCGGCGAGGCGTCGGCCATCCTGAAGGTGCCGCCGGGCGAGGCCACGCTGAACGCGCTGAAGCTCCTGCCCTCCTCGGTTTCGATGGTGGTGGGGACCGCGTTGACGCGGGCCTTCCGCTCCGGCGAGGAATTCGCCCTGTCCAACATCCCGGTGAAGGACCGCGAAGGGCTGCCCGCCGTCAGCCTGCGCGTCAAGCCCTTCGTCGCCCGCAAGACCGGCCGGCGCTTCGCGCTGATCGTGCTCGACCCCAGCGCCCCGGCGCTGGCCTTGCCGGACAGCGACTTCGACTTCGACACCGACACCGCGGAGCGCATCCGCGGGCTGGAGCAGGAGTTGCTCTCCCGGGGCGAGAACCTCCAGGCCACCATCGAGGAGTTGGAGACCGCCAACGAGGAACTCCAGGCGACCAACGAGGAGCTTCTCGCCTCCAACGAAGAGTTGCAGAGCACCAACGAAGAGTTGCAGTCCGTCAACGAAGAGCTGTATTCCGTCAACGCCGAGTATCAGGCGAAGGTGGAGGAGCTGACGGAGGTCACCAACGACCTGGACAACCTGCTGCGCTCCACCGAGATCGGCACGGTCTTCCTGGACAGCGGCATGGTGATCCGGCGCTTCACCCCGGCGGCGGCCCGCTTTATCAACATCATCCCGCGCGACGTCGGGCGGTCGATCTCGCACCTGTCGACCAACATCGACTATCCGGACTTCCTCAAGGACATCGAACGGGTCTTCCACGACCACACGCCGGTGGAACGCCATGTCCCGGTGCGCGGCGATCGCTGGATCCAGACGCGGATCCTGCCCTACCTGACCGAAAAGAACCAGGTCGCCGGGGTGGTCGTCACCTTCGTGGACGTCACCGCCGCCAAGGCCGCGGAGCATCGCCTCCAAACGGTTCTGGACAGCCTGCCGGAGCATGTGGCGGTCATCGATTCCGACGGCGCCATCACCATGGTCAACCACGCCTGGCGCATGTTTGGCGAGAAGAACGGCGCGCCGGTGCTGGACCGTTGCGGTCCGGGTACCAATTATCTGGATGTCTGCAGCGCCGAGGAAGGAACCGAAGGCGAGGACATCGCCCGTGCCGTGAACGACGGGTTGCGCCGGATCCTGTCCGGCGACATCGAGCGGTTCACCATCGAATACCCTTGTCATTCCGAAAAGGAGGAGCGCTGGTTCATGATGCACGCCTGTCGTCTGGCCGGATTGTCAGGGGGAGCGGTGGTCAGCCACATCGACATCACCAACCGGAAGCGGATGGAACTGCGCGCGAGCGGACGGCGGAACGGCGAGACGACGTCCGGGCCGTTCGCCGCCAAGGACCCGGCGGCCGGAGGCGCGGCGTGAACGGCTTCCGCAACGAACGGCTTCGCAAGCGCGCGGAACAGGCACTCAACTCGGGCGGCTTCGAAGGGGCGGAGGTCTCGGCGACCACGCTTAAGGAAGTCCTGCACGAGCTGTACGTCCATCAGGCCGAGCTGGAGATCCAGAACGAGGAGCTGCGCACCGCCCAGCAGGCGCTGGAAGCCTCGCGCATCCAGTATCTCCAGCTGTTCCAGTCGGTGCCGCTGGCCTGCTTCACCGTCAACGCCGCGGGCATCATTTGCGAGGCCAACGTCGCCGCGGAACGGCAGTTCGGCCTGCCGCTGCGCCGGCTGAAAGGCCGCCCGCTGACCCTGATGGTGGAGTCGCTGGATCACGGCCGCCTGTTCACGGCACTGGCCCGACTGCGCGACTCCGGGCAGTGGACGCGCCAGGAATACACGTTCGTCGGCGCCCACAGCGCCATCGACGGGCTGACCGACGCCCGGCTCGTCGAGCTGGAGGCCGGGCCGGACGGTGTCGACAAGGGCGACGTCCTGCTGACCATCACCGACGTGACGGAGCGCAACGCCTGGGTCGGCGAACTTCAGGGCGCCCGCGACGAGGCCGAGCGCACCCGTGCCGCCTACCATCACATCCTTCAGGCGGTGGCCGACGGAATCTGCGGTCTGGACGCGCGCGGCGCCGTCACCTTCGTGAACGCCGCGGCCCAGTCGATGACCGGCTTCGGCGCCAGCGAGTTGGTCGGCCGCCCCTTCGCCGCGCTGATCGGCGGCGGCGCGGAGGAGGAAAGCCGGCGCGCCTTGACGCTGTCGCTGGCCGACGGGCTGGTCCGGCAGGTGGCGAACGGGCGCCTGCGGCGCCAGGGCGGCGAGGATTTCGTGGCGGAGCTGACCGTCTCGCCGATCCTCCAGAACGGGGCGATCACCGGGGCGGTGGTGGCCTTCCGCGACGTCACCGCCCGCCGCGCCGCGGAACGGGCTTTGGCCGAGAGCGAGCGGCGGCACCGCACGCTGGTCCAATCGCTGTCCGAAGGGCTTGTCATGCGGTCGGTGGACGGCGCGGTGATGGTCGCCAACGCCATGGCGGAGCGGTTGATGACCGGTCCGGCGGGCGTGCTGCTCGATCCCCTTGCCCGCCCCCTCGAAAGCCGCAAGCCGGGCGATCGGACGGGCCGCGCGGCCCGGCGGCGCTTCATCGGCGCCGATGGCGCCCGGCTGACCGGACTGCCGCCCGCCGCCAAGGCGGTGGACAGCGGAAAGCCGGTGGTCGAGCAGATCGTCGGCATCGCCGAGGGCGACGGGGCGGCGGCCCCCACCCGCTGGCTGCGCGTCTCCAGCCACCCCGTGCCGGGCGCGGATGGACGGCCCGAGGCCGTGGTGTCCAGCGTCACCGACATCTCCGCCATCAAGTCGATGGAGCGCGACCTGAACGTGGCGCTGGACGCCAAGGAGCGTTTCATGGCGGCGGCCAGCCATGACCTCCGCCAGCCGGCCCAGGCCCTGACTTTGCTGTCCGGCCTGCTGCTGAAGGAACCGATCCCGGAGGACGCGCGGCGCATCGCCACCCAACTGCGCGACACCGTGGCCTCGCTCGGCGGGCTGCTCGACTGCCTGCTCGACATCTCCAAGCTGGAGGCCGGTCTCGTCACCCCCCACAGCGCACCGGTGGAGGTGGGGTCGATCATGGAGCGCCTGCACGGGGAGTTCCGGGCGGTCGCCGCCTCCTCCGGGCTGACGCTGCGCACCGTGCCGGTGCGGCTGAGCGCCTGCACCGACGGCGGCCTGCTGGAGCGGGTGCTGCGCAATTTGCTGACCAACGCCATCCGCTACACCCGGCAGGGCCGGGTTCTGTTCGGGGCGCGGCGGCGCAACGGCGCCCTCCGGTTCGAGGTGTGGGACACCGGCATCGGCATTCCGGAAAACCAGCTCGACCGGATCTTCCAGGACTTCTACCAGATCGGCAACGCCGCCCGTGACCGGCGGGAGGGGCTGGGCATGGGGCTCAGCATCGCGCGACGCCTCGTCCACATGCTGGGCGGCACCATCGAGGTGACCTCGACGACGGGCAAGGGGTCCTGCTTCGCCGTAACCCTGCCCCAGGGAGCCATTCTCGACGAGCGACACTGCGGCGACTCGCCGAACCACTCCGCCGCGGGAGGCGGCGAAGCGGACGGCGACGCCTCGGTCCTGCTGGTCGAGGACGACGCGGTGATCCGCATGGCGCTGGCCCTGATGCTGGACGGCTGGGGCTACCGGGTGACCGAGGCCGGATCGGTGGCGGAAGCGCTGGAGCTGGTGGACGGCACGCTGGTCCCCGACCTCGTGCTGACCGACTACCGCCTGCCGGACGGCGACACCGGGCTGATGCTGATGGACACGCTGCGCCGCCGCTTCGGTCCCGACCTGCCGGGGGTGCTGCTGACCGGCGACACCTCGTCCGACCGGCTGCGCGAGGCCGCCGGCGCGCAATGCGCCCTGCTGCACAAGCCCATCCAGCCCGACGACCTGCGCCGCACCGTGCGTGCCAGTCTGGAGCGCCGCGACGCGGAGACGGAAGCGACGTAGCGAAGGACTTGCCCCCACCCCGGCCCTCCCCCGCTAACGCAGGGGAGGGAGATCGGTCCCCTCCCCTGCGAAGCGGGGGAGGGTTAGGGAGGGGGCAAAGTCAGCAGCGTCACGGACGCTCCAAATCCGCCTGGGTGGCGCGCTTCAGGTGGTTCAGCCGCTCTTCGGCCTCATTGCGGGCGTAGGGGCCTTCCACATCCATGCCGAAGCTCACATAGAAGCCGTCGGCCTGGGCGATGTGGGTTCCGACGGGCAGATACTCGTCGGTGGCCTCGTCATTGCCGATGATCGCGCCGTTCCGGATTTCCACGATGTGCGCCATGACCCGCTCCCCCGCCGCCGTTGGTGGATGCCAAACGGGTTCAACGGCGGGGAGCCCGTCGGGGTTCCTTACGCTTGCTTCCGACGCACCAGCCGGTCGAGCCGCAGCCGGTGCCGCCGGTCGCTGAGCCGCCGCACCGTCGCCAGCGACGCCGCCAGGACGCCCAGCCCGGTCGCCCCGGAAATCAGGAACATGATGAGGATCTGGTACTTCACCGCCTCCCCCGGATCGACGCCGGAGAGGATCTGGCCGGTCATCATGCCGGGCAGGGCCACCAGACCCATGGCCGCCATGCTGTTGATCGTCGGCATCAGCGCGGTGCGCAACGCGTGGCGCAGGATGGGTCGCAGGGCCGTCCAGCGGGTGCCGCCGAGCGCGAGCTGCGCCTCGATGGCCGCCCGCTCCCGCGCCGCCGTCGCGGTCAGGGTGTGGAGGGCCAGCCCCACCCCGCTCATCGCGTTGCCCAGGACCATGCCCAGCATCGGAATGGCGTAGCGCGCGTCCCACCAGGGGTCGGGCCGCACCGCGGTGGACAGGCCGAGCAGCAGGACGATCCCCGCCGCCGTCCCCATGGCCCCGGTGCCGATGCCGTAGGACCACCAGCCGGTCAGCCGCCGCTCCTGCCGGGCCATCGTCTCCTGGCCGGCGAACAGCAGCATGACCAGAGCCGCCCCCAGGGTCAGCCAGGGCGACTCCAGGGCGAACAGCCGGGTCAGCACCAGCCCGACCAGCGACAGTTGGACCACCATCCGCAGCGCCGCCACCAGCAGCGGCCGCGCCAGCCCCAGATCCAGCACCATGGACAGGCCGCCGTTGACCAGCAGGAGCAGCGCCGCCACGGCAAGGTCGGTGTAATGCAGGGTCACCAGCATCGCCCTACCCCTCCGTCACCACGCCGTCCGCCACATGCAGATGCCGCTGGGCCAGGCGGCGGGCCTGTTCCGGCGCATGGGTGACGATCAGCAGCCCGGCCCCACGGGCCAGCTCGCCGCGCAGCAGCGCCTCCACCCGCTCCGTCGCCTCGGCGTCCAGCGGACCGGTCGGCTCGTCGAGCAGAAGCACCTCCGGCCCCTGGACCAGCGCGCGGACCAGCGCCAGCCGTTGCCGCTCACCCGTGGACAGGCGGGCGACCGGCCAGTCCATCACCTCCCCCGGCAGGCCCAGCGCACCGGCGAGCGCGGCGGCGCGGTCCGGCTGCGCGAAGTGGGCGCCCACCCGATCCTCCCACCAGCCCGACTCGGCGGCGACGTAGGTCACCCGACGACGCCAGAGCGGCGCGGGCATGTTCTCCCGAAGATCACCGTTCAGCCGCACCTCCCCGGTCGACGGGTCGAGGTCGGCCAGGGCGCGCAACAGCACGGATTTCCCCGACCCGGATTTCCCCCGAACGGCGACGCACTCGCCGGCCTCCATATGGAAACTGGCGGGCTTCAGCACGGTTGTGGACAGGTTGCGCACGCTCAGCATGGCGGATTACGGCGACTATTCCGGAAGGCGGAAGTGGAGATTAGCAGCCATTCATGGCGGAGTCCTTGCGCGGAACGTCTCGGGGGCTATGGTACGCCCCACCGTTCATTCCGGCCCGAACCGAGACCATGACCGACGCTTCCAACGACCACGCCGTCTTCACTCACCGCGAGATCATGCGGGTGTTCAGCGGGGTGGCGCTCGCCATGCTGATGGCGGCGATGGACCAGACCATCGTCGCGACGGCCCTGCCGACCATGGCCCATGACCTGGGAAGCCTGGAGAACCTGCCCTGGGTGGTCACCGCCTATCTGCTGGCCTCGACCTCGACCACGCCGATCTACGGCAAGCTGAGCGACCTCTACGGGCGCAAGCGGGTGCTCCAGGTGGCGATCTTCCTGTTCCTGATCGGGTCGGTGCTGTGCGCGCTGGCGCAAAGCATGGGTCAGCTCATCCTGTTCCGCGGCATCCAGGGGCTGGGCGGCGGCGGCCTGATGGCGCTGGCCTTCACCATCATCGGCGACGTGGTGGCCCCGCGCGAGCGCGGGCGCTACCAGGGCTACATCGGCGGCATCTTCGCCCTGTCCAGCGTGGCCGGGCCGCTGTTGGGCGGCGTCTTCACCGAACAACTGAGCTGGCACTGGATCTTTCTCATCAACCTGCCGCTGGGGGCGGCGGCGCTGCTGATGACCAGCCGGGCGCTCGACCGCCTGCCGGCGGGACGGGCGAAGCCGACCATCGATTATCTCGGGGCCGCTCTGCTGATGGGCACGGTGACCTCGCTGCTGTTCGTGGTGTCGCGCGCCGGGGTGGCCCTGCCCTGGACCTCCCCGACGATCCTCGGGCTGTGCGTCCTGGGCCTCATGATGCTCGGGGTCTTCCTGTGGCACGAGCGGCGGGTGGTGGAGCCGATCCTGCCGCTGCACCTGTTCCGGGAGCCGGTGGTGGCGGTCGCCAACCCGGTGGTGGCGGTGTCGGCCATGGTGCTGTTCGCCGGCATCGTCTATCTGCCCCTGCGCTCGCAGCTCGTCGCCGGGACCAGCGCCACGACATCGGGCTTCCTGTTGCTGCCGATGGTGCTGGGCATGGTGCTGGGCGCGGGCGGCGGCGGGCGGCTGATTTCCAAGTCCGGCCGCTACAAGGTGTTCCCGCTGGCCGGGCTGGCGCTGGCGGCGGTGATGTATCTGGCGCTCGGCCTGTCGCCGACCGTATCGGAAAGCGGGTTGTGGTCCACGCTGATCCTGGTTCCGCTGGGCATCGGGCTGGGGCTGGTCATGCCGGTGATGACGGTCGCCGTGCAGAACGCGGTGGACCGGCGCGACCTGGGTGCGGCCACGGCCTCGGTCGGCTTCTTCCGCTCGCTCGGCGGGTCGGTCGGGGTGGCGGTGTTCGGCGCGGTCTTCGCCGCCGACGTCGAGGCCCGGCTGAACGCCGCCGGTCTGCCCGGCATCAGCGGGCGCGAGGTGATGGAGCGCGGCCCGTCCGCCCTATCCAGCCTGCCCCCCGCCGCCCGCGACGCCGCCCAGTCGGTGTTCGAGCACGGTTTCTCCACGCTGTTCCTGCTGGCCGCCGGGCTGGCGGTGGTGTCCTTCGTGCTGACCCTGTTCCTGAAGGAGCTTCCCCTGCGCTCCGCCGCCGATGCCACCAAGGCCGGGGCGGAGGTGGCCTGAGAGAAGCGGTAGCAAGCCCTTCCTTACGCCTTGTCCTCGCTGGGGAAGTGCCGCCCCTCCCCCAGCTTGTCCTCGATGTAGAGCATGTTGACCAGAACCAGCATGACGACCGCGAAGGGCGTCGCCAGGAACATGCCCATCAGCCCGAACAGCACACCCCCCGCCGCGATGGCGGCGATGGTGATGACGGGGGGCAGGTCCACCACCTTCTTCTGCATCAGGGGCATGACGACGTTGCCCTCGACCTGCTGGATCGCCAGGTAGAGCACCACCACCCACAGCGCGTCCTGCGGCGACTGGGCGAAGGCGATGAGGATCGCCGGGACCGCCGCCAGGAACGGGCCGATCAGCGGAACGAACTCCAGGAGTGCCGCCAGCAGCCCCAACGCCGGAGCGCTCGGGATGCCCAGCAGCAGCAGGCCCGCGGTGGTCAGCACGCCGACGATGACCATGGCCGAGAGCTGCCCGATCAGCCACTTCCACAGCGAGTCGCCCATCACGTCCATCACCTCCCGCGCCCGCTCGTGGCCGCGCGGCGGCACCAGCAGGATGACGCCGCGCTGGTAGACGCCGGGCGAGGCGGCGAGATAGATGGCCGTGAACATCACCACCACCAGATCGCCCAGGAAGAACATCACGCTCGACGCCACCGTCTGCAGCCGGTTCAGCCAGGAGGAGGCGTCCCGCCCCTGTTCCATGATCTGGTCGCGCAAGGAAGCGGGAAGCTGCTGCACGGCCCCGCTGATCTGCTGGGAGAACTGGTCGAACTGGCTGACCACCGACTGGCCCATCAGGACGCCGCCGCCGATCAGCACCACCGCCAGCAGCAGCAGAACCAGGCCGAGCGACCAGCCCTGCGGCAGCCCGGTGAAGCGCCGCACCAGCCCGGCCATGCGCTGGAACAGGATCGCCAGAAGCACGCCGGCGAAGACCAGCAGCAGCGCGTCCGCCACCTGCCAAGCCAGGAACAGCGTCCCCAGCACGCCGGCGGCGATCAGCATCTTCCAGGTGAACAGCTTCAGTTCGGTCGCGGTGTTCCGCCCGGCGGTCGCCGGCTGCCCGGCCTGAATGGGGGCTTGAATGGGGGCCTGTCTGGTCGCGTCCATCGATTCTTCCCGCCGTGTTGCCACCGGCATGCCGGTCCGATGGACAAACGCCGCCCGCAGGAAAGTGTTGCACCGCCACTCCGCTAGCACCTTCGTGCTAATACGCTTATCCGAATGCGCGCGGACGGTTGGCGCCCCATATCATGTCTGACGCCAAGGAGTCATTCTCGCTGATGTCACCTCAAAAGCCCGCCGGCAACGGCGGGCTCTTTTCTTGTGGTGGGCTTCAACCGGCGTCCGGCGGGAAGACGATGCCGACCTTCAGGCCCGGTTCGTTGTCCTCCAGCCGCAGCGACGCGTCGTGCAGCCGCGCCACCGCCTCCACGAGGCTGAGCCCCAGCCCGTTCCCCGGCGAGGCTCGCGCGGCGTCCAGCCGGACGAAGCGCTCCAGCACCTTCTCCCGCATGTCGGCGGGGATGCCGGGACCGTTGTCCGCCACGGTGACGCGGGCGGCCTGTCCCGGCGCGGCGCCCTCCAGCAGCAGCGTGATGCGCCCGCCTTCCGGCGTGTATTTGATCGCGTTGTCCAGCAGGTTCGACACCGCCTGGGCGAGCAGCTGCTCGTTCCCGCGCACGGTCGGCTCCGCCCGGATGTCGGTGACCAGAGTCAAGCCCTTCTCCTCCGCCACCGGCTCGTAGAGGTCGGCGGCCAACCGGACCACGTCGGCCAGCCGCACCGGCTCCAGCGCCTTGCGGTTGGCGCCGGATTCGGCCTCGGCGATGGACAGCAGCGCGGTGAAGGTGGCGAGCAGCCGGTCGGCCTCCAGGATCGTGTCCTGCAGCACGGCGCGGTAGACCTCCGGGTCGTCGGTCTCGCGGATCAGCGCCAGCTCGACGCGGGAGCGCAGGCGCGACAGCGGCGTGCGCAGGTCGTGCGCCACGCTCTCGGTCACCTGCCGCATGCCGGTCATCAGCCGCTCGATCTGGTCCAGCATGGCGTTCAGGTTGCCGGCCAGCCGGTCGATCTCGTCGCCGCCACCGCCGCGCGGCACCCGGCCCGACAGGTCGCCAGCCATGATGCGGTGGGTGGTCCGGTTGATCGCCTCGATCCGGTGCATGGCGCCGCGCGCCAGCAGCAGGCCGCCACCGAGCCCAAGCACCACCGTCACCAGGAAGACCCAGCGCAGCGACACGACCATGCGCCCGCGGAGCTGGTCCAGTTCGCTCATGTCGCGGCCCACCAGCAGGCGGAACTGGCCGGGCAGGACGAAGCTGACCGCCATCGCGGTGGAGGGCCGGTTGTTCACCCCGCCATAGTCCGAAATCTTGAAGTGGGTCCAGCCACCCGGCTCCGGCGTGGCGTCGGGCCAGCCCGACAGGTTGCCGGCCAGGATGACGCCGCCCGGCGTGGTCAGCAGGTAGATGGAGTTGGTGTGCGAATAGCCGCTGCGCTCGCGCACGGAATCGACCAGCCCGCGCAGGCCGGCGCTACGGTACTGGTCCTGAAGCCCGGCGACCTCCAGCGCGATGGTGGCGCCGATCTCCTCCTCCAGGAAGCCCGCGGTGGAGCGGTAGACCACCCCCAGGATCACCCCGACTGAAATGATGAACAGCCCCAGATACAGCAGGGCCAGCCGGAACGGCGTCGTGCGCAGAAGGCGCAGGGTGGGAATGGCCGCCTTCACGCTCCCCGGCCCGCCACCATGGCCGCCGCCATCACCGCGGCACCATCACTGCGGCGCCCGCAGGCTGTAGCCGGCGCCGCGCACCGTGTGGATCAGCGGCGTCGGGAAATCCTTGTCGATCTTCTGGCGCAGGCGGGCGATGTGCACGTCGATGACGTTGGTCTGCGGGTCGAAGTGATAGTCCCACACATTTTCCAGCATCATGGTCCGCGTCACCACGCTGCCGGCGTTGCGCATCAGATACTCCAGCAGGGCGAATTCCCGCGGCAGCAGGTCGATGGACTTGCCGGCCCGCCGGACGGTGCGCGACAGCAGGTCCAGCTCCAGGTCGGCGACCGTCAGCCGGGTCTGCGGCTGGGCGGCGCTGCGGCGGCGCACCAGCACCTCGATCCGGGCGAGCAACTCGGAGAAGGCAAAGGGCTTGGTCAGGTAATCGTCGCCGCCGGCCTTCAGCCCCTTCACCCGGTCATCCACGCTGCCGAGCGCGGAGAGGAACAGCACCGGCGTGTCGTTGCCGGTGGCGCGCAGGATCTCGACCAGCGACAGCCCGTCGCGGCCCGGCAGCATGCGGTCGACGATCATGACGTCGTAATGCTCGGAGCCGGCCAGGAACAGCCCCTCCTTGCCGTCGTTGGCGGCGTCCACGACATGCCCGGCCTCCTTCAGCCCCTTGGCCAGATAGGAGGCGGCCTGCTGGTCGTCTTCGATGACGAGGACTTTCATGAGCATGAGACTACCGCATCCTTCCGACGGTCAAAAGATGAATGCCCTCGCCCCTCAGCGGAGGGGGAGGGCCAAACGGACCGAAGGGAGAGGATGTCCGCGCGGCGGGGGCTCGCACCGCGGACACCCTCCCCCATCACACCGGCCCCTGATCGTTGGAGGCGATGAGGATCGCCGGTGTTTTCCCGAGTCACGCCTTGCCGAGCTTCAGCGGGACGAAACTCTCGTTGCCGCCGCGGTTGACCAGCAGCAGGACCGCCTTGCGGCCATCCTTCTCGGCCTCGTGCAGGCTCTTGGTCACCTCCGCGGGGGAGGTCACGCTGTGGTCGCCGACCTTGACGATCACGTCGCCCGGACGGACGGGCAGATCACCGGCCTGTGGCGACACCGCGGTGACGATCACGCCCTTGACGCCCTCGCCCAGGCCGAGGCGGCTGCGGGCCGCACCATCCAGCGGAGCCAGCTTCAGCCCGTTGACGGTCTCCACCGCGCTCTCGGCGGCTGGGCCGCCCCCCTCGGCGGCGGCCATGCGC
The DNA here is from genome assembly GCF_056402275.1 of Azospirillum sp. P4_B5. Classification (NCBI taxonomy): domain Bacteria; kingdom Pseudomonadati; phylum Pseudomonadota; class Alphaproteobacteria; order Rhodospirillales; family Azospirillaceae; genus Azospirillum; species Azospirillum sp. P4_B5. The sequence goes on along the minus strand of NZ_JBFUHT010000002.1, from coordinate 142,392 downwards.
TGTTCGGCCGGCAGCGGCGCAATGTGGGCGGTCAGGGTCGTTTCCTTGCCCTTGCGGACCACGGTCATGTTCACCGTGTCGCCGGCCTTGGTGTCGGCCACCCGGCGGGTCAGGTCGCGCAGCGTGTTCACCGGCTTGCCGCCATAGGCCAGGATCACGTCGCCCTGGCGCACGCCGGCCTTGGCGGCGGGGCTGTCCGGAGTCACCTCGGCGACCAGCGCGCCCTTGGGCTGGGACAGGCCGACCGACTCGGCGATCTCCGGCGAGATCTCCTGGATCTTCACGCCCAGCCAGCCGCGCTCGACATGACCGTTCTCCTTGAGCTGGGCGACGACCTGCTTGGCGATGTTGGACGGGATGGCGAAGCCGATGCCGACCGAGCCGCCGTTGGGCGAATAGATGGCGGTGTTGATGCCGATCACCCGGCCATCCAGGGTGAAGGTCGGGCCGCCCGAGTTGCCGCGGTTGATGGCGGCGTCGAGCTGGAGATAATCGTCGTACGGACCGCTGTGGATGTCGCGACCGCGGGCCGAGATGATGCCCTTGGTCACCGTGCCGCCCAGCCCGAACGGGTTGCCGACGGCCATCACCCAGTCGCCGACGCGGGCGGCGTCGCTGTCGCCCCAGTCCAGCGCGGGCAGCGCCTTGTCGGAGGTCACCTTCAGCAGCGCGATGTCGGTCTTGGCGTCGCGGCCGACCAGCGTGGCGGGCAGCTCCGTTCCATCCTGAAGCGTGACCTTGATCTCGTCGGCGCCGTCGATGACGTGGTTGTTGGTCACCACATAGCCGGCCGCGTCGATGATGAAGCCGGAGCCGAGCGAGCCGACCTTGCCGCGCGGCTGGCCTTCGGACTCATCGTCGGGACCGCCGCCTGGGCCGCCGTTTTGGCCGAACTGGTCCTGGAACTGACGGAAGAACTCTTCGAAGGGCGACCCCGGCGGGAAGCCGGGCATGCGCGGGTTGGCGCGCTCGGCCTTGGCCTGCTGGGTGGTGGAGACGTTCACCACGGCGGGCGATACCTTGGCCGCCAGATCGGCGAAGCTGCCCGGCATATTCTGCGTCAGGACGCTTTCGGCGGCCGCGGCGGTCGACTGGTTGGCGATCAGGAACGGACCGGTCAGCACCGTGGTGCCGAGGAGGACGGCGGCGATGGTACGCCGCACCCGGCTCGACCGCGGGACGCGTCCGGCGTTGGCGGGGGTGGACATCGGTTGCTCTCCGTGACTGGCATGCGTTGTTCGTTGCCCCCAAAGTAGCGGGCGCCGAGTCACGGGGGGCTTGCGGGCGGATTAAAAGTTTTTCAGGGAGGGACTATAAATCCGCGTCTCTTACAGCGCCGATCCGGCGATGCGCAGACGAATGGTCGCGGCCTGCTGGCGAACGCGGTCGAGGTGCGGGTTGATGGCCAGGGCGGCGTCGAAGGCGCGCAGCGCGCCCGCCGGCTGGTCGATGGCGAGGTAGACGAGGCCCAGCCCCGCCAGCGCCCCGAAATGCCGCGGTTCCAGCGCCAGCACGCGGCGGATGTCGCGCACCGCGGCGTCGTAATCCCCCAGCATGTACTCGGCGTTGGCCCGCTTGTTCCAGCCCTCGGCGTAGGTCGGGTCGGCGGCGACCACCTGATCGAAGGCGGCCAGCGCGTCGCCGTAGCGGTCGGCGTTCAGGCTCTGCACGCCATGGTGCATCAGCACGATCAGGTCGTCGCTGGGATGCTCCAGCCAGACGTCCCAGATGCGGTCCTCGACCGCCTCCGCCGCGACCGCATCGCCGGCGGCCTGCAGGTCCTGGAACAGTCCACCGAGTCGCGCGTCCTCCTGCCCTGCCCAAGCCCGCGAGCCGGGGCCGGAAGCGCCGAGGAGCAGAAGGGCCACGACGGCCACGGGCAAGAAGATTCGCTGGGTCATTCCCAAAAACTGGGATGCGTCACTTACCAGCAACACTGATCCGAAAGTGGTATCGCCGCAAGAAGAATCCCTCATCCCGCCGGGGTGGTCACGGCAAAGTTCCCGCCGGACAAAGAAAAAGGGCCGGCGAATCGCTTCGCCGACCCCTTCCCCTGAAAGCAGCAGCCCGTTATCAGGCGGCCTTGTTGCTGCGGCCCGCCACGATCTCGTCGGTGACGTTGCGCGGCACCGGCTCGTAGTGGCTGAACTCCATCGAGTAGGACGCGCGGCCCGAGGTCATGCCGCGGAGCTGGCCGATGTAGCCGAACATCTCGTTCAGCGGCACGTGGGCCTCGACGGCGATGTTGGTGCCACGCTCGAGCTGGCCCAGCACCGTGCCGCGGCGGCGGTTCACGTCGCCGATGACGTCGCCCAGGTAATCGTCCGGGGTGACGACCTCGACCTTCATGACCGGCTCCAGCAGGATCGGGCCGGCCTGCTTGAGGGCTTCACGGAAGCAGGCCTTGGCGGCGATTTCGAACGTCAGGGCGTTCGAGTCGACGTCGTGGTACTTGCCGTCCACCAGGCGGGCGCGGAAGTCCACAGTCGGATAGGAGGCGAGCACGCCCTCTTCCTTCTGCATTTCCAGGCCCTTCGCGACCGACGGGACGTATTCGCGCGGCACCGTGCCACCGACCGTCTCGTCCTTGAACACGAAGCCCTCGCCACGCTCCAGCGGCTCGAAGACGATCTTGACTTCGGCGAACTGGCCCGAACCGCCGGTCTGCTTCTTGTGGGTGTAGGTGTACTCGACCGGCTTGGTGATCGTCTCACGGTAGGCGACCTGGGGCTTGCCCATGTTGCCTTCCACGCCGAACTCCGTGCGCAGACGGTCCAGCGTCACTTCCAGGTGCAGCTCGCCCATGCCACGCAGGATGGTCTGACCGGTTTCACGGTCGGTCTCCAGACGCAGCGACGGATCCGCGCGGACCATCTTGCCGAGCGCGATGGAGAACTTCTCCTGCTCGCCCTTGGTCTTCGGTTCGACCGAGACGCTGATGACGGGGTCGGGGAAGCGCATGCGCTCCAGGATCACCGGGTGGGCGGCGTCGCACAGCGTGTCACCGGTGTCCGTCTCCTGCAGGGAGACGAGCGCGATGATGTCGCCGGCGCGGGCTTCCTCGATCGGGTTGGCCTGGGCGGCGAACATCTCGACCATGCGGCCGATCTTCTCGCGCTTGCCGCGGGTGGTGTTCAGGACCGACATGCCCTTGGTCAGCACGCCCGAATAGACGCGCACGAAGGTCAGCGAGCCGTAGGTGTCGTTCAACACCTTGAAGGCCAGCGCCGCGAAGGGCGCCTCGTCGGAGCTGAGACGCTCGCCGTTCGGGTTGCCGTCCTCGTCCACCGTCTTGATGGCCTCGACGTCGGTCGGGGCCGGCAGCAGGTCGACGACCGCGTCCAGAACCTGGCAGACGCCCTTGTTCTTGTAGGACGAGCCGCAGAGAACCGGGGTGAAGGTGCTGGTGATGGTGCCCTTGCGCAGGCAGGCGCGCAGCACGTCCGGCGACGGCTCCTCACCCGACTCCAGGTAGGCTTCCATCGCCACTTCGTCCATCTCCAGCGCGGTGTCCACCAGTTCGGTGCGCAGCGACGGGATGAGGTCGATGTTGTCGAGGTCTTCCTTGACGGTCAGGTTCAGCTTGCTCGCCAGATCGTCGGTGACGTCCCAGATCTCCCACTTGGCGTCCTTGTCGTCCGAGAACCAGACGTACGCCTTCATCTCGATCAGGTCGACCATGCCGCGGAAGTTGTCTTCCGAGCCCAGCGGAACCTGGATGCAGACCGGGCGGGCGTTCAGGCGGCTCTTGATCATGCCGACGCAACGCTGGAAGTTCGCACCCGAACGATCCATCTTGTTGACGTAGCAGATGCGCGGGACGTTGTAGTTGTCCGCGAGGCGCCAGTTGGTCTCGGACTGCGGCTCCACGCCGGCCACGCCGTCGAACACGACGACCGCGCCGTCGAGCACGCGGAGCGAGCGGTTCACCTCGATGGTGAAGTCCACGTGGCCCGGGGTGTCGATGACGTTGATCTTCTTGCCGCGCCAGAAGGTCGAGACGGCAGCCGACTGAATCGTGATGCCGCGCTTCTGCTCCTGCTCCATGTAGTCGGTCGTGGTCGAGGACTTCAGGTCCTTCGTCTCGTGCACGTCGATGATCGTGTGCTTACGACCGGTGTAGTACAGGATGCGCTCGGTGGTCGTCGTCTTGCCGGCATCGACGTGGGCGATGATGCCGATGTTCCGGATGTCAGAAAGAGGCGTTTGGCGCGGCATGTTGCGAATCCATTACTGTAACGCAGCTATCGAAGCGCAACGACGGTCGTCCGCTCCGGCGGCAGAGGTTGGTCGGGGTTTTACGGATGATCTGTTAAGGCGTGATTAACGTTCTGTAAATCCGGAAGGTCAAGCCTTCCGGATTTTTTCGAAGCACGCGGCCCTCACAGTCTGGTGGGCCACGCCGGCAAACCCCAACCGAGGGAGCCGGGTCGCCCCGTTACGCAGCTTATTTGGCCGCCGTCACCTGAATTTCAACGAGATACTCCGGCGCGGCGAGCTTCGCTTCCACGGTGGCGCGGGCGGGCGGGTTGGCCGTATCGACCCAGGCTTCCCACGCCTTGTTCATCGCGCCGAAGGTGGACATGTCCGTCAGATAGATGGTGGCGGACAGCAGCTTGCTCTTGTCGGAGCCGCCCTCGGCCAGCAGGGCGTCGATCTGGCCCAGGATCTGGCGGGTCTGCGTCTCCACGTCCGGAGTCGGATCGTTGGCCACCTGGCCGGCCAGATAGACCGTGTCCTTGTGGATGACCATCTGGCTCATGCGCGGTCCGGAATGGAAGCGCTGGATCGACATCGGTACGGCTCCGGTTACGGGGTCTTGAACGCGCGTACGTCTATGCGATTCACGTCCAACGGCCTAGCAAAAAATGAGGCGCCACCGCTCAAAGCTGCCCCGCGCCCGTGCATCACCGCAAAGAAGGCGTATTTCCCTCCACCGCGGCCACGAAAGCGGCGCTCGGCACGGCGATGTTGCGGGGATTGGGGCCGCTGACCGCGGCCACCGCGATGCCGGCGACCGCCCAGCCCTCCCCCGCCCCATCCGCGCCCCCATCCACGCTGGGCACGCGCACCAGCAGCGCCGCCCCGCTCACCCCGCGCGTCCCGTCGCAGTCGTGGACCAGCAGCGGCCCGCGGTCGGTGTCGTTGATGCCGCGCGCGGCGCAGCCGGTGTCGGCGGTGACGAGGTGCGCCCGGTCCTGGCTGTAGCCGCCCAGCATCAGCGGCGTGCCGGCGTCCGGTGGGACCCGGGCGAGCGGCAGCGGCGGCATGCCCTCCGGCGCGTCACCGTCCAGCGTCAGCACCGCCCAGTCGCCGACCAGCCCGTCGAGCCGCCTCTCCTTGTCGTAAGGGCCGCCGGTCTCCAGCGCGGCGACGGCGCGGTGCTGCCGGTACTCCCCGCGCTCGTAGCCGAACAGGACGTGCAGGGAGGAGGCCGGCAGGAAGCGCTGCGCCCGGTTCAGCAGGCAATGGGCGGCGGTGACCACCCGGCGCGGCGCCACCAGCACGCCGGTGCAGCGCGCGCCCAGATTGCTCTGCACCTTGACGAGGCTGTTCCACGGCGCGTGGCTGGCGTCCACCACCACCCGCCGGTCCTTCGCCCCGATCCCCGGCAGCAGCGGGTTCTGCGCCGCCGCCGGAAGGGCGACGGCGAGAAGCGGCGCGGCGATCAGGAGTCCGCGCAGGACAGCCATCATGTGTTCTTGATACGTTTTCATTTTCGTCTTACCATGGCGGCCATGGCCACGCTCATCATCACGGAAAAATCCAGTCAGGCAAAGGACCTGCGTGCCGCGCTGGGGGATCGCTACGGGCGCATCCTGCCGGCCGAGGGGCACCTGCTGCGGCTGGCCGAACCGGACGAGGTCAACCCGGACTGGAAGCGCTGGGCGCCCACCCTGCTGAAGCCCGACGGACTCTACCCGACCCGGCCGGACAGCGGCGGTAACAAAACGGCGAAGCTGGCGGCCATCAAGGCGGCGCTGAAGGGCTGCGACCAAGTCATCCTCGCCACCGACTGCGACCGCGAGGGGCAGCTGATCGGCCAGGAGATCCTGGAGCATCTGGGCTTCCGCGGGCGGGTGCAGCGCGCCCTGTTCACCGCCCAGGACCCCAAGACGATCCGCGACGCCTTCGCCAAGCTGAAGCCGAACACCGAGCTTCGCCCGCTCTACGAGGCGGCGGTGGCGCGCCAGCAGGCCGACCAGATCTTCAACCTCTCCCTGACCCGCACGGCGACCAAGACGCTGCTGGCGCCGGGAACCCGCGGGGTGATCGGCATCGGGCGGGTGAAGACGCCGACCCTGTCCATCGTCTGCCTGCGCGAGCTGGAGATCCGCAACTTCAAGCCGGAGGATTATTTCGAGGTGGTGGCGACGGCCACCGCCGCGGGGGGCTCCTTCCTGATGCGCCACGCCCCGCCACCGAAGGACCGCATCAAGGACCGCGCCCGCGCCGAGGCCATCGCCCGCGCCGCCGACGGCCATGGCGGGCCGCTGTCGGTGACGGTGGAGGACCGGCGGCAGGCCCCGCCGAAGCTCTATGACCTGCCCGCTCTGCAGAAGACCTGCGGCCAGCGCTGGGGCTGGACCGCCGACCGCACGCTGGAGGTCGCGCAGGAGCTTTACGACGGCGAGGGCAAGAAACTCATCACCTACCCGCGCGCCGAGGCACGCCACCTGTCGGAGAACCAGATCGCCGACGTGCCGGCGATCACCGGGGCGCTGACCCGGCTGCGCGGCTTCGCCCATCTCGACCTGTCCCGCCCAGTGATCCGCCGCGGCAAGTCCGGCCATTTCTGCGACAAGGCGCTGGAGGGCGTGTCGCACCACGCCATCGTGCCCAACGTCAACGTGCTCGACGATCTGGAAAGCCGGCTGAACCGCCTGACCGACGACGAGAAGCGGCTCTATGCGCTGATCTGCCGCTCCTACCTCGCCGCCGTCATGCCCGACTACGAGTATCGGCAGACCACGGTGCTGATGAACGTGCCCGTCGAGGGAAAACCGGTGGTCTTCCGGGCGGTCGGGCGCATCCCCCTGAAGCTTGGCTGGAAGGCAGCCTTCGGCTCCGCCGAGACGGACGGCAAGCCCGACGAGAAGGAGGAGGAGCAGACCCTCCCCCCTCTGGCCGACGGCGAACCCGCCCGCCTGTCCGAGCCCCGGGTCGAGGCCAAGCGGACCCAGGCACCGCCGCGCTACAACGAGGGCACGCTGGTTGATGCCATGCAGAACGCCTGGCGCTTCGTCGAGGACCCGGCGCTGCGCGACCGGCTGAAGGAGGCCAAGGGCATCGGCACCCCGGCCACCCGCGCTGAGATCATCAAGGGCCTGCGGCGGCAGAATCTGCTGGGCGCCGACGGCAAGTGGCTGGTGCCCACCCCCGCCGGGCTGCAACTGTTCGAGACCCTGCGCGGCGCCGCCCCCACCCTGGTCGATCCCGGCACCACCGCCCTGTGGGAAATGCGGCTGGACGAGGTGGTCGTCGGACGCGCGGATTTCCGCAACGTCATCGACGGCATCGCCGACGAGGCCGGGCGGCTGATCGGCGTGCTGGTCGGCAACCGAGGACCGGCGGTGGATCTCGGCGTGCGCGGCGGGCCGGTTAGAGCTGGTCGTGGCGCCGGGCGCCGTCGCTCCACGAGCCCGCGCCCCGCCGGTGCCGCACCACGCACGCGCAGCCGCAAGACGGCGGTCGCCGCGGCCGGTATGGACGGCGAAGCGCCGAAGACGCCCCGGCGCAGCCGCAAGGCGAAGGCCGCGCCGGAGGTCTCCGACTCGATTGCTCCGGTCGCCGACGCCGCCCTGCCGCCGCCCGCCGCACCGTCGAGCGGCGCGCGGCGCAAGGCACCGACCGACAAGATGGTCGCCTTCGCCCGCAGCCTCGCCGACCGCAAGGGCGTCGATTTGCCGGACGCCGTACTCCAGGACTTCGATTCCTGCCGTCAGTTCCTGGACCAACACGCGCGCTGAGCGCCGACTCGCCCCCTCCCCAACCCTCCCCCGCTTCGCAGGAGAGGGAGATTTCTGCAAAGCGGCGGCAGTTCCCTCCCCTGCGTCAGCGGGGGAGGGCTAGGGAGGGGGCAATGGTTTCCAATCCACCCAACAATCAAGCCCCGACTGTGGCCCAGGCCACAGCGGCGGGGGCGGCGTCCGCCTACCCTCTCCTCCACGGACATCGAGCCACACACGGCCCCACACCCCGGAGGAGACCCAGCCCATGCGCCGCCTGACCCTGATCGCCGCCGCTGCCGCCACGCTGCTCGCCGCCCCCCACGCCTTCGCCAACGACCTCAAGACCGGCGGCATGCCGGTCAACCCGATGATGATGCAGCCGGGCTTCGGCAGCCCCTTCGCCGCAGCGCCCTCCCTCTCCAGCACCAACGTCGGCGTCGCGACGAACCTCGCCGCGGGAATCGGCAACAAGGCCAAGCAGAACGTCTTCACCATGCAGCAGGGCACCGGCGGGTCGCTGGTGAACACCAACGTCGGCGTCGCCACCAACGTCGCCGCCGGCATCGGCAACAAGGCCAAGCAGAACGTCACCGGAGTCACCTTCGGCTTCGGCAAGGGCGGCCTGCTCGACACCAACGTCGGGGTGACGACCAACGTCGGCGCCGGCATCGGCAACACCGCCGGGCAGAATCTGTTCGGTTTCAAGGCCCAGTGATCCACCCATCCGGCGCCGCCGATCCATCCGGCGGCGCCCCTTTCGGATTCCTCATTGGAGGACTGCCGTCATGCTCCGCTTCGCCCTGCCGGTCTTCGGTGCGCTCGCCGCCATCCTGGCCCTGGCCGGAACCCCGCAGACCGCCGCCGCCGAGAATCTCGCCTGTCAGACGGTCAATGGAAAAACGGTGTGCAGCCGCGGCTCGGGCTCTCTGTCGTGCCAGACGGTCAACGACCGGACGACCTGCGTGACCGGGCCGGGCGCGCTGACCTGCGAAACCGTCAACGGCCACACGGCCTGCCGGCGCGGCCCGTCGCAGCCCGACTTGAAGCCGATGCCCATGCCGCCGATGCCCCCGCAGGCCGCGCCGATGCCGGACCATCCCTTCGGCAAAAACTTCCCTTTTGAGGAAGAGGTGTAAAGCCCGGCGGCGCAAAAAACGCCACTTGTGGCCCGTCTCACAGCGGCTCCCCGGTCGGCCGCCCTAGGATCAGCGCACACCGCCGAACAGAGGAGCCCCCGCCATGATCCGCATCCGCCGCTTCGCGCCGCTGCTGTCCGGCCTCGCCGCCCTGGCGCTGCTGGGCGGAACCGCCGCCGCCCAGGATGCCGGCGGCTTCTCCGTCAACCCGCAGCTGGGTGCGGCGGTCGGCATGTCGATGGGGATGGGCATGGGGATGCCCCCGCTGCTGCCCCGCCAGCCCGTCTTCGTCAACGCCGCCCAGCGCGGCGCGCCTCCGGGGGCGACGGTGACCAACCCCAACGTCAGCCGGCAGGCCAAGCATCAGCAGGCCATCGCCAAGATCCGCGGCGACGCCGGCTTCCTGGGCGGCTTCAACAAGGGTCAGGCGCTGGCCGCCAGCCGCCAGCCGCCGCCGGAACCCATCGTGCCGAACTTCACCTTCATCGACGCGCCCTTCATCGTGAACAACTTCGACAGCTCGCTGGCCCTGTCCTTCGGCGACAGCAACGTGACGGAACAGTTCATCTTCCAGGGTGCGGACGGGTCGACCGGCGGCGGAGGGGGCACAGAACAGGCCGGCGTCCCCTCTCCCGCGAGCCAGACGCCCGCCCCGGTGCAGGCCCCGCCACCGGTGCAGGCCAAAGCACCCACGCCCAAACCGCAGCCGGGCGTGATCACCGGCAACGGCGGCCCGCCGCCCGAGGGCTTCTTCGACCCGGTGATGAGCAACTTCGGCCCGCTGCCGCATCTGCCCGCGGCGTTGGCCAGCGGCGGTATCCAGTTCAACAACGTCGGAAGCGCCTTCAACGCCGCCATCGGACAGGGCAACCTCGCCACCCAGCAGATCACCAGCATCCAGGGCAAGAAGGGCAAGCGCTGAACCACCGGAAAAGAAAAGCCCCCTTGCCGGCGGCAAGGGGGCTTTCTCCGTTCAGGGTTGCGCGGTTACGCGGCGACCGGCTCGTTGGCGGTCTTGGCCTGGGTGGCGGCGGGCTGGACCACGCCCTGCGGGGCGGGCAGCGGCGCCGGGCGCGGGGTGCCGGCGGGCAGCATATCGCCGATCGCGAGGCCCACGGCCATCAGGTTGGGCACGGCCATCGCGGTCAGCAGGATCGCCCACAGCTCCAGCGACAGGGTGCCCAGCGGGTTGGCGAACCACGCGGTCACCGCGGAGACCAGCAGCGCACCCGACAGCCAGGCTTCCGGCTTTGCGCAGAAGGCCCCCTGGGTCCGCTTGCCGCCCTTGGCGGTGACGCGGAAGGCGTCGCGCTTGCGGACCACGCCGCGGAGCGCGGCCAGCGCCACCGTGGTCGACAGCGCCATGCCGACGGCGCAGGCCCCGAAGCTCTCCTTCCACGAGTTGCCGGAGGCGTAGCGCGACGCCAGCAGGCTCGACCCGGCGCGCAGGACCAGGGCGCCCAGCACCGCGGCGGTGGCCTGGACCGGCGGCAGGTGCAGCGGCAGGACCAGCGAGGCGAAGGTCCAGGTGACCGCCGCACCGGCGGCCAGCACGCCCACCGCGTCGGACCACCAGCGCGCCCAGTTGGTCAGGTAGCCGATCTTCTGGCCGACCGTCAGCTCCGTGGCGCCGGGCAGGAACTTCCGCCAGTGGGCGCGCAGGATCTGGGTGGAGCCGAAGACCCAGCGGTCGCGCTGCTTGCGGAACTGCATGAAGTTGTCGGGGGCGAGGCCCTGGCCCAGACGCTCGTCCGTGTAGGCGGCGCGGTAGCCGGCCGACAGGATGCGGATGCCCAGCTCCGTATCCTCGCAGATGCCCTCTTCCGACCAGCCGCCGACCTGTTCCATGGCGGAGCGGCGCAGCATGATCATCGTGCCGTGGCAGACGAAGGCCTGGGAGGTCAGACCCTCCTGCATGCCGACGTCGAAGAAGGGGCGGTACTCGGCGGTCATGGCGGCCTTCAGCGGCGTCTCATGGCCGTCGCGGTGCTCCTGCGGGGCCTGGACGATGCCGACGCGCGGGTCGGCGAAGGTCGGGGCCAGCTTGTTCAGCCAGTCCGGTTCCACCGTGTAGTCGGCGTCGAGCACGGCGACGATCTCGGCGCGCGGGTCGGTGTGGCGCAGCGCGGCGTTCAGCGCGCCGGCCTTGAAGCCGCTGATCTGCTTGTACCAGTGGAACTTGAACTTCGGACCCAGCTCGGCGCACAGCTCCTCGACCGGGCGGACCAGCGCCTCGTCCTCGGTGTTGTTGATGAGGACGACGACCTCGTAGTCCGGGTAGTCGACGCGGGCCAGCGAGGTCAGCGTGGCGGCCAGCACGTCCGGCTGCTCGCGGCAGGCGGCGATGTGCACCGACACCATCGGCTTGTGCTCCGGCACCGCGGGAACCCGCGGCAGCAGGGCCGGGGCGCGGCCGGTGAACAGGCGGCGGGCCACCTCGGTCAGGTCGGCGAAGGCCACCGACATCATCAGCGCGCCCAGCAGGAAGGCGGAGCCCCAGGTGGTCGCGGCGCCGAAGGTGAAGTATTCGGCGTAGGCGCCGGCGACGGCCGAGCCGACGCCGAAGCCGACGATGTTGGCACCCACCGACGCGGCCAGCGCGTAGGTCATGTTGGTGCGGCGGCGGAAGGCGGCGAAGGCCGACAGGGCGAGGCCGAGGGCCAGCGCCACGGCGGCGCCCGCACGGTCGCCCCAGGGGGCCGGGACGTCGCCGGCCAGCGGCCATTTCGGCGCGCGGTCGGCGTCGAGCACGCCCCAGGTCGGGCCCGGCGAGCCCTCGATGCTCGATTTCCACACGCCGTCGAACGCCTCGACCACGTTGTAGTCGATGCCGAGCATCCCCGCCTCGGCGGCGAAGTTGCGGACGACGAAGGCCTGGGCCTGCGGCGTCGGGTAGGCGTCGTGGAAATTCTCGCCGCCCGACGGCCAGCCCACCTCGCCCACGAACAGCGGCTTGCCCGGATGCGCCTTGCGCACGGTGTCCAGCCGGTCGCGGATCCAGGTCAGCGCGTTCTCCACGGGCACGCCTTCCCAGTAGGGCAGGACGTGGACGCCCATGTAATCCGACGCCGCGATGGTCTCCTTGGCCTTGACGATCTCCGACCACACGTCGGCGGTGCCGACCTTGATGTGCTTCGGCACGCCGGCGCGGACGCGGCGGATGTAGGAGGCCAGTTCCGCGTCGGTCAGTTCGGCGCGCAGCAGCGTCTCGTTGCCGACCACGACGCGCTCGATGCCGCGCACGGTGCGGGACAGCACGATGGCGCGGGCGACCTCGCGCTCGTTGCGGGCCTTGTCGTCGCTCAGCCAGACGCCCAGCGTGACGTCCAGGCCATGCTTGGCGGCGATGGCCGGCACGTCGCCCTGGGAGCCCAGCGTGGAGTAGGTGCGCACACCGTCGGCGAAGCCGGCGATGGCGGTCATGTCCCGGTCCAATTCCACCGCATCGACCACCGGCTGGTGGTTCGGGTCGTAGCTGCGGCCCGAGGGGGAGTAGGAGACGGATTCGATGCGACCCGGCACGGCGTCCACAGGAGTGGGCGCGTTGCGCCAGGACCAGAAGGACGCGTGGCCGGCAGTCACGGCGAGCATCGCCGCGGCCAAGGCCGCAGACCGGATCGAACGCTTCGGGTTGCTCATGTGGGGATTTCGCAAGCCTGGGTGGGATGGGTGGCGGGCGCCACCGGACACACAGACGAACGTGCGCTGCAAAAAACTATTCCCGCACCCGCGTCGATTTTTTTCTCCGTCCACCGCCGGGGTTACCAAATCGGGAACGGCGACCGCCCCGCTCCTGTTGGCTTCACCAACCGCAACGACGGGAGACGACGAAATGACCGGCAAAAAGGTCGATGTGACCGCGCTGGAGGAAACGATGGACGAGGTGGTCGAAACCCTCGACCTCGCCGAGCAGGCCGCCGGCTATGTCCGGAAGGAGAGCACCGATCCCATGGACCAAGCCCGCGCCGCCGCGGTGCAGAAGCAGGCCGAAGCCATGCTCGACGCCGCCGAACAGGCCGCAGCGGGGGACCGTCCGCAGCGCAGCAACCCCTCCCCCCTGCCGGGCATGCGGCGCCCGCCCTCCCTCATCAATTGACGATCATTCGGCAAGGAGACATTCATGGTAGGCAAGCATGAACAGAGCCCCGAACACCGCAAAGCCCACGATCTCGCTGAAGAGGCCATAGAGACGGCGGCCGAGGGCGATACGCGCAAGGCCAAGGGCTTGGCGGACGAAGCCAAAGCCATCGACCCGAAGATCGACCGGGAGATCGCGCGCGAATTGGAAGATGACCGCCGTCAGGCGGAAAACTACAAGGGGAAGGCGGGCAAAGCCCCCTGACTCCTTATTCCCGGCTTTCCTGGGGCGGTGGCCCACCCACCATCCGCCCCTGCCCCTCCGGGCACAAATCCAGCAACGCGCAGCGCTCACAGGCCGGGGTGCGGTGGAAGCAGACCCGCTGGCCGTGCAGCATCATCACCTCGTGGTGGTCGTAGATCTGCTGGGCCGTCCAGTCTGGGGGCAACCGCGCCTCCAAAATGGAGTGCGACGGGCCGACCGCCATGCTGGCCGGGATCAGCCCGGTGCGCACCGCGACGCGGTGATGGTGGCTGTCCACCGGCAAAGCGGGACGGCGCAGGCTGCTGAAGCTCATCACCGCGGCGCTGGTCTTCGGGCCCACGCCGGGAAGCGTCTGCAGCCAGGCCCGCGCCTCCGGCACCGGCATCTCCGCCAGGAAATCCAGGGAGAGTTCGCCGCGCAACTCGGTGATCCGCCGGAGGATCGCCTGAATGCGCGGCGCCTTCTGCTCCGGCCATGTCACCCCGGCGATGACCGTCTCGACCCCCGCCGGGTCGGCGTCGCGGACGGCCGCCCAATCCTCCCCCCAGCGCGCCCGCAAGGCGCGGAAGGCCGCGCCGGACGCCGCGTTGCGCGTGCGGTGCGACAGCAGCGAGGACACCAGTTCACTGAGCGGATCGAGCGCACGGAAATAGGCGATCGGACAGCCGAAGATCAGGCAGAGCCGACGATGAATCTCCAGCAGCTTCTCGTCCGGCAAAGCTGAGGGAACTGAAGTTGGGGGCGACAGCGCGAAGGACGCCTGCTCGTCACTGGCCTTGAGGCGGCGCCTCACGGGGCCGTCACACCGCCGGACCGGCCGCCCTCCGGAAGCATCAACCCCTCGTCGGCCGCCATGGCGCGGGCGCGGGGGTCAGCCTGCACGGCGCGGGCGGTGCTGCGGGCGCGCTCCTGGACCCGACGGAAGGCGCGGAGCAGGGCCTGGGCCTCCGCCCGCTCCTGCGCGTCGCGCCGCGACTCCGCCGCTTCCGACGCGGCGATCTTGCCGGCGGTGGAGCGCTGAGTCTCGCTGTAGCCGAACAGGCCGGGCTCCCAGCGCTTGAGGTTGGCGTAGGCCAGGGCGCGGGCGTTTGCGTCCAGCCCCTGCCCCTCCTCCCACGCGGCGCGGGCGGCGTGCAACTCGTCGGCCAGCACCCGCTGGGGCGGGCGCGGTGGTGGTGGTGGCGGCTGGTGCAGCCGGGTGCGCGCCGCCCTCAGGGCGGCCACGCGGTCCGGATCGTCACGCCAACGACGGGCGTCCGCGGCGGCGTCGCGCCACGCGCCGATGAGCCGTTCCGGATCGGGCGCGGTGTCCCGCTTCGTCGATGCCATGGCCCTCCCCGCTGCAAGGGAAACGAACGCAGTGCTTTCGTCCTCAAGGATCTATGCCACGGGCGGGCGAAGGCCAGACCGGGAAGGGCGGTAACCCCGAGGGTACGGTCAGTCCGCCGCCTTACCCAGCAGATAGTCGATGTCGCCGCCTTCAAGTGCACTGATGAGACCGCTGCCCTCGATGGTTGCGTCGGACAGATTGCCTTTGCGCCGTTGCAAGTCGAGAATGCGCTCCTCCACCGTGTCGGCGGCGATCAGCTTGTAGACGAAGACCGGCTTGTCCTGCCCGATTCGGTAGGCGCGGTCGGTCGCCTGGTCCTCCGCCGCCGGGTTCCACCAGGGATCGTAGTGGATCACCGTGTCCGCCGCCGTCAGGTTGAGGCCGCGCCCGCCCGCCTTCAGGCTGATGAGGAAGACCGGCACCTCGCGGTTCTGGAAACGGTTCACCGGCTCCGCGCGGTCCAACGTGCGCCCGGTCAGCTCGACATAGCCGATCTTCGCCTCCTCCAGCCGCAGCTTGATGAGGTCGAGCATCGAGGTGAACTGCGAGAAGATCAGGATGCGCCGGCCTTCCGGCACCATCTCCAGCACCATGTCGGTCAGGGCGTCGAGCTTGGCGGTCTCCTTCACCTTGCCGGCGGCGGGGATCTTGACCAGACGCGGGTCACAGCAGACCTGCCGCAGCTTCAGGAGCGCGTCGATGATGGTGATGGCGTTGCGCGACACGCCGCTGACCGCCAGCGCCGCCCGCACCGTCTCGTTCACCGACAGGCGGATGGTCTCGTAAAGGTCGCGCTGCGCCGGCTCCAGGTCGATGCGGACCACCACTTCGGTCTTCGGCGGCAGCTCCTTGGCCACCGCCTCCTTGGTGCGGCGCAGCAGGAAGGGGCGGATGCGGCGCATCAGCTGCTTGGCGCGGGTGCCGTCGGCGCGCTTCTCGATGGGCGTGCGGTAGCGGCGCCCGAACTCCTTGCGGTCGCCGAGCAGGCCGGGCATCAGGAAGGCGAACTGGCTCCACAGCTCGCCGAGATTGTTCTCCACCGGCGTGCCGGACAGGCAGAGCCGGTTGCGGGCGTTCAACGCGCAGACGGCGCGGGTCGCCTTGCTGTCCGGGTTCTTGATGGCCTGCGCCTCGTCGAGAATCAGCGTGTGCCAGTCCCGGCGCTTCAGCACCTCGACGTCGCGGCCGACCACGCCGTAGGTGGTCACCACGATGTGGGCGCGGTCGAGGTCGCCCAGCTTCTCGTGGCGGTCCAGACCATGCAGAACGACCACCCGCAGGTGCGGCGTGAAGCGCTGCGCCTCGGCCACCCAGTTGGGGACGAGGCTGGTCGGAACGACGACGAGGCAGGGGTCGGTCAGCCGCCCCTCCTGCTCCTCCATGGCGATGTGGGCCAGCGTCTGGGCGGTCTTGCCCAGCCCCATGTCGTCGGCCAGGATGCCGGCCACCCGGTTGGCCCGCAGCCCCTGCATCCAGGCCAGACCGACGCGCTGGTAGTCGCGCAGCGTGCCCTGGAAGCCCGGCGGCGGGTCCATCTCCGCCGGCATCTCCTGCTCCTGGATGGTGCGCAGGTAACGGTCGATCTGGCCGGTGTCCTCGGTGCGCCGCGCGATCAGGTCGTCGATGTCCAGCAGGCCGTCGGCCTCGGTCAGCGGCACCTTCAGCGTGTCGTCGAGCCGCCGCCCGCTGTCGAGCATGGATTCCAGAACGCTCAGCAGCCGTTCGACCCGCTCCGCCGGCAGGGCCAGCACGTTGCCGTCGTCCAGCACCAGATGGGCGCGCCCGTCGATGACGCGAGTCGCCTCCATGCCGCCGCGCTCGATCAGGGTCGCCAGGATGGGCAGCAGGGCGCGGCGCTCGCCGTCGATCTCCACGCCGACGTCGAGGTCGAACCAGCCGTCGCCGGAATCGCGCACGGCGACCGCGACATCCTCGTTCGCCTCGACGACGCGTGTGCCGAAGTCGGCGCCGATCTCGACGGTCCAGCCGTCCTTGCGCAGGGCCGGCACCTCGGTGGTCAGGAAGGCGGACCAGCGCTCGTCGGCGTCCTTGCCGGTCAGCCAATGGACGCGGGTGCCGCGGGCGTTCAACTGGCCCTTGGGCGGCTCGATCCGCGCCTGGGCAAAGCCGAAGGCGGCCAGCCTTTCCAGCGCGCCCTGCTCCAGCGCCTTGTCGCGGCGGACGAAGACCGCCCCGGCGGGCTCCTCGACGCGGGCGAACTGGCGCTGGTCGTCGGGCTCGATCTCCGAGGGTGAATCATCCTCGCCATAGTCGAAGGCCAGCCGCAGCACGTCCACCAGACCGCCGTCCGGCGACACCACCCGGCCCAGCCGGGCGACGACGCGCGGGTCGCGCTCGACGATGGTGGCGGCGGGGTCGGAGCCCATGCGCACGCCGCCGGGCTTGCCCGCGGCGAAAGCGGAGGCCGCCGGGAAGTCCGGGCGCTCAGGCGCCGATCGCACCGGTGCGGGCCGGCCCAAGGCCTTCGAAGGCGATGCCTTCAGGGACGCCGCCTTCGAAAGAGTTGTCTTCGCAGCGGGCGGAGCGACGGGGCCCTTGGGCTTCGGCACCTCGACGACCTGCAACTCGACCGGGCAGACGGTGCCGGCCTTCGGATCGACGCACCAGTAGCCCAGCCCCTTGATCAACGCGGCGCCGGGCGGCAGGCCGGTCGGGCGCAGCTTGCGCGTCGCCGGATCACGGAAGGCGCGGATGGTCATCCCCGCCCCCTCCGTCAGCACCGTGCCGCCGCGCCAGCGCAGCCGCCCGCAGCCGAGCAGACGGCGCAGGATGCGATCCACCACGTCGCCGCGGCTCTTGGCGACCGGCGTGCGCACCACCCCGCCGCCGCCGAGCATCCGGGCGATGGCGCGATCCACGTCGCCGTCCAGGCTGCGCGGCGCGCGGGCCAGCACGTCGCGCGGGCTGGCCGGGGTGGACACGTCGTCGCCCTCCCCCGCCCCCTCCACCGCGATGACGGCGGAGACGAACATGGCCGCGTCGTCCTTCCCCGGCTCCAGGGTCCAGCGGACGCTGAGCACCGGATCGGGGGGTGGTGGGGATGGCTCCGGAACCGGCGGCGGTGCGGGAGCCGGTTCCGGAACCGCCAGGAGCGCCGGCGGCTCCGCGATCGGGGGCGCGTCGAACAGGGACATCTGCCGCCCTTCCGGACGGGCGTCCAGCGTCATCAGCGCCGCCGCGGCCATGTGGGCGCAGGCGTTCCGCCCGCAGGTGCAGCTCTTGTCGAAGACCACCCGGCTGCGCCCGCGCACCGGAACGACCGTCACCGTCAGCGTCCGGCCGAGGTCGGTCACCGTGGCGGCGATCCGCCCCTCCGCTTCCAGCAGCGTCACCGCCCCGGTCAGGATGAGCGTGCGTCCGCGCTGCAGCGTCTTCGCATCGAAGACGCGCGCCAGATCCTCCTGCGAAAAGGAGACCGTCGCGCTGGCGGTGGCGGCGGCGCGTGGAAGGGAGCCGAACAGCGACATGGGGCGGAAGGGATACCGAAAAAAACAGAACGGGTCAGGAACGGGGGCGTCGGTATAAGCCCACACCATGCCCCGTCGCAAGCCCGCTCTCAACCCTCAACCGACACCGCAAGGCAAACATTCCGGTTGCCAAGTCCAGGGAAGACCAAAGGCGGACCGCATCGGCATCCGGCAAGGAAAACGCGCTCTACAGCCGTTCAAGAAAACTGTTCAGCGGCGGCATCGGGCTGCAGACCGGGGATTCCTCACGGAGCAGATAGGCGAAATGCTTCAGCATCGGCTCCGCGTTGGTGCGATCGCCGAGCGCGTAGGTGGCGACGCCGAACAGAACGACCAGGGCCAGGACCAGCGGGCTGAGGTTCAGGCGCGACGGGGTCAGCCGGTTGAAGCTCTGCGCGAAGGCCGCCACCGCCAGCCCGCCGAGGACGAGCCCGACCACCACCTCCGTCACCGAATGGTAGCGCAGCAGGATGCGCGACGCCGCGACGCCCCCCACCAGCCCGAGGGCGCCGAGGACCACCACGCCACGCCGCCAGCCGTCCAGCGAGCGCGCCGCCATCACCCCGACCGCCCCGTAGACGGCGGCGGCGAGCGCGGCGTGGCCGCTGGGGCTGGTCAGCCGGTCGTCGAACAGGCGGATGCCGCAGGCGTGCCCCAGGATCTTCAGAAGCGCCACCGAGCCCATCAGCATGGCCAGCACGGCCAGCCAGCGCGCCGCCGAGACCGCCGAATGGCGGCGCCACAGCATCACGATCAGGATGCCCGCCACCGGAAGCACAAAGGACGTGCTGCCGAGAAGCGAGATCGCCTTGCTGACGTGCCAGAGGTTCAGATGTCCCACGGTCCTCGCCGCTCCCTTTCCATTCAGCGCATGCGAACGAGCATTCCGTCCCGGTAGTTCCAGGCCGCCGTGCTCTTTCCGTCGGACGCCGGCAGCGAAACGGTCAGCGTCCGGTCGGCCTGCTCCACCTTCGGCGCATCGCTGCAGGTCCCGAAGGGCAGCGAGACGGAGGCCTTGGCCCCGCCGAGGTCGAGCACGCGGAAGCGCGCGGCGCACTTGCCGTCCACGCTCTCCTGCAGCAGGACCAGCCAGCGCCCTTCCATGTTGTAGGCGTTCACGAAGGACAGGGTGCGCCCCTCGCGGTCCTCATAGACGACACGGTCGTTGACGGTCACCTGGATGACCTTCGGACCGAGTTCGACCATCTGGACGACCTCGTTGCCGATGGCCGCAGACACCAGGACCGCAGCACCGCCCCGGTCGTCCGCCGCCTGCGCCATCCCGGTCGCCGCCGTCAAGGAAAGCGCCATCAGCGAACCCACCGGCCCCATAACGGCGCGGCTCAGAAACGTCATGCCCATAGCTGTTCTCAAATGCCCTTCTGGCTGGTCGCTCTCCACGCCAAGGTAAGCCCAACCGCCGCCATTCTGTAGTCCGTCAAAGGGCTGACACCCGCTTGCCGGAAAAATTTCACGAGCCGGACGATTTTGGTTGCCTTCCGGCCACGGCCCGATTAAAAACCGCGCCACCGCAGACGACGGCCTTGCCGCCGCCGCGGCAGAGAGAAGCGCCCGTAGCTCAGCTGGATAGAGCACCAGACTACGAATCTGGGGGTCAGGAGTTCGAATCTCTTCGGGCGCGCCACTCTCCTCTTCTTGCAAAATCCATCTCATATGATTTTTCTGTACGCGGTTGGATCAAACGGTCCGACAGCGTTTTTTGTCGTTTTCGACAGGTGGCGCTGCGATGACGGTGCCGCGATCCTGCATCGCCAGCAGCGGAAAGCGGCAGCCTGCCAACCAACGAGGATGTCGCGGCGGGCGGTATGGAAATAAGCGGCCGACCGGCTGCTTTCCCATCGCTTTTCCATCAACGTGCTTTCCCCCTCCTGGGAATAGCCGACACTTTGAAGGAAATGGTGGGCCCGGCCGGATTCGAACCGACGACAACACCGTTATGAGCGGCGCGTTCTAACCGCTGAACTACAGGCCCCCACCGAGGGATGCCGAATGTGCCCAGAACAGGGAGCTTATGCAACCCCGTTTGATGTGGACCGAAGCCCAAAATGAAAACAGGGGACCCGAAGGCCCCCCGCTTTCCACACAACCGCAATCCGTGCGGAGCTTACGCTCCCGGAAACCTCAGGTATCGAGGAAGCTGCGCAGCTTGCGCGACCGCGACGGGTGCTTCAGCTTGCGCAGGGCCTTCGCCTCGATCTGGCGGATGCGCTCGCGCGTCACGTTGAACTGCTGACCGACCTCTTCCAGCGTGTGGTCGGTGTTCATGCCGATGCCGAAGCGCATGCGCAGCACGCGCTCCTCGCGCGGGGTCAGCGAGGCCAGGACGCGGGTCGTCGTCTCGCGCAGATTCGCCTGGATGGCGGCGTCGAGCGGCAGGACCGCGTTCTTGTCCTCGATAAAGTCGCCGAGATGCGAATCCTCCTCGTCGCCGATCGGCGTTTCGAGGGAGATCGGCTCCTTGGCGATCTTCAGGACCTTGCGGACCTTCTCCAACGGCATCATCAGACGTTCCGCCAGCTCCTCCGGGGTCGGCTCACGGCCGATCTCGTGCAGCATCTGGCGGCTGGTGCGGACCAGCTTGTTGATCGTCTCGATCATGTGGACCGGGATGCGGATGGTCCGCGCCTGGTCGGCGATCGAGCGGGTGATCGCCTGACGGATCCACCACGTCGCGTAGGTCGAGAACTTGTAGCCGCGCCGGTACTCGAACTTGTCCACCGCCTTCATCAGGCCGATGTTGCCCTCCTGGATCAGGTCCAGGAACTGCAGGCCGCGGTTCGTGTACTTCTTCGCGATGGAGATCACGAGGCGCAGGTTGGCCTCGACCATCTCCTTCTTCGCGCGGCTCGCCTCCTTCTCGCCCTTCTGGACGGTGGAGACGATGCGGCGGAACTCGCTGATCGGCAGCTTGGCCTCATCCGAGATGCTCGACACGCCGTCGCGCGTCTTGCGGATGTCGGCCTCGTACTTGTCGTAGAACTTGCCCCAGGTCTTGGGGTTCAGGCCGCGGATGCGCTCCAGCCAGTTCGGGTCGAGTTCGTGCCCGAAATAGTGGTTGAGGAAATCCTCGCGCTTCACGCGGCAATCGGTCGCCATGCGCAGCAGCTTGCCTTCGAAGCCGGTCAGCTTGCGGTTCAAGGCGTAGAGCTGCTCGACAAGCTGCTCGATGCGCTGGTTGTTCAGGCGCACCGTGTTCATCAGCTCGACCATCTCGGTCTTGAGCTTGTCGTACTTCTTGTCCGACTGCTTGGCCACGTCCTCGCCGCGCTGGATGGCCGCGATGCGGCCCTCGTGCAGCTTGTGCAGCTTGTCGTAGGTGGTCTTGATCTTCTCGAAGGTCTCGATGACCTGCGGCTTCAGCGCGGCTTCCATGGCCGACAGGGACAGGCTGTTGTCGCCATCCTCGTCGCCTTCCTCCTCGCTTTCGCCTTCGGGGCGCGGCGGACGCTCCTCGTCGGTCGCCTCCGGAGCGGCTTCCACCGGCTCGGCCAGACCTTCGGGAATCTCCTCACCGTCCGGGCCGCCGCCATAGGTGGCGTCCAGGTCGATGATGTCGCGCAGCAGCATCTTCCCTTCCATGAGGGCGTCGTGCCACTCGAGGATGGCGCGGATGGTCAGCGGCGATTCGCAGATCGCCCCGATCATCATCTCACGCCCGGCCTCGATGCGCTTGGCGATGGCGATTTCGCCCTCGCGGGACAGCAGCTCGACCGATCCCATCTCGCGCAGATACATGCGCACGGGGTCGTCGGTGCGGCCGATGTCGTCGTCGTCCAGATTGCCGGCGGACCGGCCTTCGCCCTCGCCGTCGGCGTTGGCGTTGCCTTCCGCGTCCTGCTCTTCCGATTCGACGATGTTGATGCCCATCTCGGAGAGCATGGCCATCGTGTCTTCGATCTGTTCCGAAGACGACGTATCCTGCGGCAGGGCAGCGTTCAGCTCGTCATAGGTGACGTAGCCACGCTCCTTGCCGCGGGCGATCATCTTCTTGACGGCAAGACCCATGCCGTCCATGAGCGGGCCGTCGCCGGCCTCGTCCCGGGCTTCGGAAACTTCAACGCTGTTCGCAGCTTTCGTGGCCATGCGATCGATGCCCCCGCATTACCCCATTATAAAAACCCATAGCACGCATCGCAGCGGCCCCCCGCTGTCGATCCGCACCTGCTTAAACCGGTTGTGAACCGTTCCGGACCTTGTCCGGCCAGACCCTTCCAGGTCTCATTCCCTCCGGCCCTTCCCTTCCGCACCACGCCCGGCGGCGCCGGCCGCTAGGCATCGTCGAGATCCTCGTCATCCGTCATACCCATTCCGGACCTGATGACCTCCTGTTGAAGGGCCACGACCCGCGCGAAGTTCGCCTCGCTGTTGTCACGGGCCAAAGCCGCCTCCGCTTCTCTCAAATCGGCCATCACCTGCCTGTGATGCAGGTGATGCCATGTCGGCCACCACCCCCGTTTCGCGTCCAAGGAGGACGCATCCGGGCGTGCAAAGCCGGCATGGACATAGGTCGACTCGCTGAGCAGAGAGCGGACAATGGTATCATAGCCGGCGGAAGACAAGTGGCGACAAAGCGATGCGGCGTCAAGTCCCGAGTCGTTTTCCCGCCGTTCGGCAAGCAATCCAATGACCGCTTGGCGCAATTCCTCCAATTCCCGGTCGGGAAAAGGCAGCATGCCCAGCGATTCCCCCAACTCATCAAACAGTTCGGGGTGATTGATGATCACGGCGAGCAGAACGCGCTCCCGCGCAGCGGCGAGATTGCCGGGGTTGCGGCGGCGGTGGCCGGGCGGCGGCGCGGTGCGCAGGCCCGGCAGGCCCGGCGTGTGCCGGCGCGTCGGCTGGCCGAAACGTCCGCCCTGCCCCCCGCCCTGCCATTGCCCTGCAGGAACCCAGGGGCCGCGGTCGTTGCGCTGACGCGGCGGAGGGGCGAAGGCCTCGTCGACGCGGCGGCGCATCTCCGTGCGGTAGAAGACCTGCACGTCGCGGTCGGCGATCTGCCCGACCCGCGAGTCCAGGGCGGCTTTCACCGCCGCCTTCGATTCGGGGGTGCCGGTGGGCTTGCCCTCGGTCTCCATGCGCCACACCGCTTCGGACAGCGGAATGGCCTCGCCGAGCACCTCCTGCATGGCGCGGGGACCGTGCAGGCGGATCAGGCTGTCGGGGTCCTCCCCCTCCGGCAGGAAGGCGACGCGGGCGGAATGGCCGGGGGCGAGGTGCGGCAGGATCCGTTCAACCGCCCGCCACGCCGCCCGGCGCCCGGCGTTGTCGCCGTCGAAGCAGAGGAAGGGCACCTTCTCCGCGTCGGGAATCAGCTTCCACAGCTCCTGGATCTGCGTCTCGGTCAGGGCGGTGCCGAGCGGCGCCACCGCGCCCTCGAAGCCGGCGCGGACCAGCGCGATGACGTCCATGTAGCCTTCGGCGACGATCACCGGCTTGCCGTCCGCCGCCGCCTGCCGCGCCCGCGACAGGCCGTACAACAGCGTACCCTTGTGGAACAGCGGCGTATCGGCGGTGTTGACGTATTTCGGGCCATCGCCTTCCAGGATGCGTCCACCGAAGGCGACCACCCGGCCGCGCCGGTCGGTCACCGGGAAGATCACCCGGTTGCGGAAAAAGCTGTAGGGCGCGCGCCCATCCTCCGGCCGCTTGAGCAGGCCGGCGGTCACCATGTCCTCTTCCGAGAAGCCCTGCTTCAGCAGCTGGCCGCGCAGCGCGCCGGAATCGGCGGGGGCGAAGCCCAGGCGGAAACGCGCCATGCCGTCGGTGTCCAGCCCGCGGCGCTGGAAATACTCCAGACCGGCGCGGCCCGCGGGAGCGTAGAGCTGCTGCTCGAACCAGCGGGCGGCCTGCTCCACCAGATCGTGCAGCGTCTTGCGCCGCTCATAGCGCTGCTTGTCCTCCTCGGTGGCGCGGGGGACTGGCAGCCCCGCCTCGCCGGCCAGCGCCTCCACCGCCTCCGGGAAGGCGAGGTTGTCGTGGCGCATCACGAAGCCGATGATGTCGCCGTGCGCCCCGCAGCCGAAGCAATGGAAGAAGCCCTTCTGGTCGTTGACGTAGAAGGATGGCGACTTCTCGTTGTGGAAGGGGCACGGCGCCTTGTACTCGCGCCCGGCGCGGATCAGGCGCAGACGCTTGCCCACCACGTCCGACAGGGCAAGACGGGTGCGGAGTTCTTCCAGGAATTGGGGCGGGAAGGCCATGGGCGGGCGGCACCCGTGCTAGATCGGAAACCGCACCGTCAGCAGGCCGACAACTGCTGCTTCACGGTGCCGCTGACTTTGGCGAAGTCCATCTGGCCGGCGTAGCGCGCCTTCAGCTCCGCCATCACCTTGCCCATGTCCTTGATGCAGGTGGCACCGATCTCGTCCACCACCGTCTTCACGGCGGCGGCCACCTCCTCCTCCGACATCTGCTTGGGGAGGAAGCCCTCGATGATGGTGATCTCCTCGCGCTCCTGCTCGGCCAGTTCCAGGCGGCCGCCCTGCTCGTACAGCTTGATCGACTCGCCGCGCTGCTTGATCATCGTCTGCAGCATGGAGAGGATCTCGGCCTCGTCGATGCCGTCGGTGACGCCGCGCGTGCGCGCCGCGATGTCCCGGTCCTTCAGCGCGGCCAGGATCAGGCGCACGGTCGAGACGGCGCGCTGGTTCTTGGCGAGCATCGCCTGCTTCAAAGCCTCGTTCAGGCGCGTGCGCAGCATTGCGTGTGTCCTTCGTGTTCGTCAGGAGTGTTCGTCAGGTCGAAACGATCAATGGCCGCTCGGCAGCATCCGCAGCATCCCGATCCGTGGGATGGCGCGGGAGACGCGGCGCGAACCGGTAATATTCCTAAATTTGCGCCGGATTGCCACGTCAATTCCGAAGAGCCGCTTCACGCCCCCAACCGCCCTTCCAACAGCCAAGCCCCACCGGTGAAGCACGGCGATTATGCAAACGCGCCGCTGGAAATCGGGGTACCAATCGTCATATACGGTTGACCGGCTCACCCGTCCCGACTAATCGATCCAGGCTCAGACACCCGACCGCAAGGAAACGGGATGGAGGGGCACGGACCGACGACGACGCGTGCGCCCAGCGGGGCGGGACGCGGCGCCGACGCTCCGCAAAGCAGGAATATGTGGCCCGCGGCGGCTCTTGATAAGGTCTGAAGGATGGCTCAATCGACTCTCCCGGCGGGCGATGCCGGCGCTTACACCGGTGTCCTGGTTCTGGCCGACGGCACCGTCTTCAAGGGCCGAGGCATCGGTGCGGTGGGGGATTCGGTGGGCGAGGTGTGCTTCAACACCTCGATGACCGGTTATCAGGAAATCCTGACCGACCCCAGCTACGCCGGGCAGATCATCACCTTCACCTTCCCCCACATCGGCAACACCGGCGCCAATCCGGAAGACATCGAGACGGTGACCCCCGCCGCGCGCGGCCTGATCCTGCGCGCCGACGTCACCGACCCGTCGAACTGGCGCGCCACCCGCCATCTCGACGACTGGCTGAAAAGCTACGGGCTGGTCGGTCTGGCCGGGGTGGACACCCGTCGCCTGACCCGCCGCATCCGCGACCTGGGGGCGCCGAACGGCGTCGTCGCCCACGCGCCGGACGGCCGGTTCGACCTCGACGCGCTGGTCGCCAAGGCCAAGGGCTGGCCGGGGCTGGAGGGCATGGACCTCGCCAAGGACGTCTCCTGCCGCCAAACCTACGGCTGGGATGAGGGCGCCTGGACGCTCGGCTCCGGCTACGCCACCCAGGAGAGCGCGCGCTTCCACGTCGTGGCGATCGATTTCGGCGCCAAGCGCAACATCCTGCGCTGCCTCGCGGCGGCCGGCTGCAAGGTGACCGTTGTTCCGGGCACCGCCACCGTCGAGGACGTGATGCGCAACAAGCCGGACGGCGTCTTCCTGTCGAACGGCCCCGGCGACCCCGCGGCCACCGGCGAATACGCCGTGCCGACGATCAAGGGCCTGCTGGACACCGGCCTGCCGATGTTCGGCATCTGCCTGGGCCACCAGATGCTCTCGCTGGCGCTGGGCGCCAAGACGAAGAAGATGCCGCTGGGCCACCGCGGCGCCAACCATCCGGTGAAGGATCTGGCTTCCGGCCGGGTGGAGATCACCAGCCAGAACCACGGTTTCGTGGTGATGGAGGAGACCCTGCCCGCCGATGCCGAGGTGACCCACGTCAGCCTGTTCGACGGCACCAACGAGGGCATCCGGTTGAAGAACAAGCCGGTCTTCTCGGTGCAGTACCACCCGGAGGCCTCGCCCGGCCCGCAGGACAGCCACTATCTGTTCGACCGCTTCGTGGCGCTGATGGACGGCAAGCAGCCGGTCTGACGCCCGGCGGACGCACCGGGTCGATAACGAGAAGGGAGCCGCTTGCGGCTCCCTTTTCTTGTTCGGGTGTCCGGACACGCAGGGCCGCCGCCCCTCTCCTTTTTCGCTCAACCGTCATCACCCGATCGGGCGGTCCGGCCGGTTTTTCCACCTCCTTCGATAAAAACCCTGCTCCGTCAAAGGTGTGTCCTTTGCTGCCGGACTCTGCGATGGTTACGGGCGCGCCCCTCGCCATGCATACCGGAGCATGACATCCCTTGCCTGTGCACGCTCAGGATGACAACGCACCCGCCGTGAACGACGGCGGCCTGGGCGATGACCAAGCCCAGGCCGGCGGCCTGTCGCTTCGCACCGGGCTGGTGCTGCTGGTCATGGCGGCGCTGCTGCCGATGCTGGGATTCGCCGGCTGGACGGTCTTCCGCATGGCCGAGACGCAGAGCGCCGCGATCGAGCGGTCCGGCCAGGATCTGGCGCGGACGCTGGCCGTCGCCGTCGACCGCGAACTCATGGCGATGGAAACGGCGCTCCGGGTCCTGACGACCTCCCCCCACCTGGAGAAAGGCGATCTCGCCGCCTTCCACCGGCAGGCCACCGAACTGCTTCAGCACAAGGGCGCCCGGCGCGAGGGCGTCCACATCGTGCTGAGCAACGCCCAGGGCCAGCAGCTGATCAACACGCGCCGCCCGTTCGGCGAGACGCTTCCCCGCGCCGCGGTGACGGGCCTCGTCCGACGGACGGCGGACAGCGGACAGACCCAGATTTCCGAGATGTTCACGGGTGTCGTCGCCCAACGCCCGCTGGTCGCCGTCGCGTTGCCGATCACGCGGAACGGACCCTCGGAGCATGTGCTGGCCATGAGCATCCCGACCGAGATGTTCATCGAGGTGCTGCGCCAGCAGAGCCTTCCGGAGGGATGGATCGCCGCCCTGTGGGACCGGCAGGGCGTCGTCATCACCCGGACCGCGGCGTCCGACACCTTCACTGGCACGCCGATTTCAGCGGAGGTGTTCCGCCGGACCGCCTCGGCCAGCTCCGGGACCTTCGCCGCCGTGGCGCGGGATGGCACGCCGCTGTTCAACGCCTTCGCCCGGTCGGAGCTGTCGGGCTGGACCGTCGCCGTCGGCGTTCCGCAGGATCTGATCACCGAGCCCATGCGCCGCTCGGTCACGCTGGTGTTGTGCGGCGGCGGCATCCTGCTGCTCGTCAGCTTGGCGATGGCGCTGGCGGTCGGGCGGCGCATCGCCGATCCGGTCGCGGCCCTGGCCGGGTCCGCTCTGGCGCTCGGGCGCGACGGCCCGCACGCCGCGCTGATGATGACCTCTCCCGCACCGATCCGCGAGGTCAACGCGGTGGCTGGCGCGCTGAACCGGGCGGCCCGCCGCCTGCGCGACAGCGAGGCGCAGCAGCGGCTGGTCATGGAGGTCGTCGGGCTGGGCGTCTGGCGCTTCGACATGCGCAGCCGCCGCTTCCACGGGTCGGACCACACCGCGGCCCTGCTGGGCGTCCCGGTGCTCGACGGAGCCTCGGTCGAATCCTGGATTCGCAACGTAGCGGCGGATCACCGCAACGCCATCCGCGCCGCCCTTTTCCGCGACGCCCCGTCGAAGGGCGAGTTGGAAGCGGAGTTTCCCGTGGGCTCCCCTGACGGACAGGTGCGCTGGCTGGCCATGCGCGGCTCCTGCCTGACCGACCCGGACGGCACCACCCGCGCCGTCGGCATCCTGGAAGACGTGACGGAGCGGCGGCGCGCCCACGAGATGCAGCTGGGCGAGCTGGTGGACCGCCACGCCTCCGACCGCCGCCTGTTCGCCGCGATCATCGAAAGCTCCACCGACCTCATCGTCGCGGTGGACCAGGAGTGCCGCTACATCCTCTTCAACGGCGCCTACCAGCGGGAGGTCGAGGCGCTGTACGGCCACCGCCCGGCCATCGGCCAGCGCCTGCTGGAGATGATGGAGCATCTGCCCACCGCGCAGGTCACCGCGGAGTCCCTGTGGAGCCGCGCGCTCGGCGGGGAGCGCTTCACCATCGTGGAGGAGCTGGGCGACCCCACGTTGCAGCGCAAGCGCTACGAACTGGCCTTCGGCACCATCCTGGATTCCAGCGGACGGCGCATCGGCGCCTATCACGTCGCCCGCGACGTCGAGGAGCGGGAGCGCACCGGCCAGGCCCTGCGCGAGATCGAGGAGACGCTGCACCAGGCCCGCAAGATGGAGGCCATCGGCCAGCTCACCGGCGGCATCGCCCACGACTTCAACAACCTGCTCCAGGCCATCGGCACCTCGCTCTACCTGCTGCGCGCCGCGGGGGAAAGCGGTGGAGCCACCCACCCCCAGGCCCTGGACATGGCGGAGAAGGCGGTGGAGCGCGGCGCCACGCTGACCCAGCATCTCCTGGCCTTCTCCCGCCGGCAGCGGCTGGAGCCGAAGACGGTCGACGTCGGCGCCCTGGTCACCGGGATGGGCGGGCTGCTGGAACGCACGCTGGGCGGCACCACCCGCATCGTGACCGAGACGGACCCCAGCCTGTGGCCGGCGCGGGTCGACCCGAACCAGCTCGAAATGGCCATCCTCAACCTCGCCATCAACGCGCGGGACGCCATGGCGGCGGGCGGCACCCTGACCATCCGCACCGGCAATTGCCCGGATGACATGGAGGGGCGGCCGCTCGACCTCGCCGCCGGGGACTGCGTGTCCATCGCCGTCGCCGACACCGGCAGCGGGATGAGCGAGGAGACGGCGGCCCGCGCCTTCGAGCCCTTCTTCACGACGAAGGGCGTCGGGCACGGCACCGGCCTGGGCCTGTCGATGGTGCACGGGCTGGCCGCGCAATCCGGCGGGACCGTGGTCCTCACGACCCGTCTGGGCGCCGGCACGACGGTGACGCTCTATCTGCCGCGGGCCGACGCCGAGGAGGACGCCACCCCGGACGCCGAGCCGCCCGCCGCCGTCCTATCCCCGCCCCGCCCCGCCACCATCCTGCTGGTGGAGGACGAGGCGCTGGTCCGCATGGCGACCGCAACGGTTCTGGAGCATGCCGGTTTCCGCATCATGGAGGCGTCCAGCGGCCCTGACGCGCTGGACGCCTTCACCCGCGAACCGGAGGTGGACCTCGTGCTGACCGATTACGCGATGCCCGGCATGACGGGGTTGGAACTGGTGCGGGAGCTGCGCGCCCGGCGCCCCGGCCTGCCGGTCCTGATGGTCACCGGCTATGCGGAGATCCAGAGGGCCTCGGCGCTGGACGGGATGCCCATCCTGCAGAAGCCCTATCAGGCCGACGAGCTGGTCACCCGCATCCGCGCCGCCCTGCCCGCGGCGCCGCCCGGCTGACGGCCCCCGCCCGCCCGGACGCTCCATGCCGCCGCCCGCCCCGTTCCATCCGCCCTCGTTCCATCCGCCTTGCCCACTCTGCGGGCGCCCGATGGTGCCCGGCCCCAGCCTCAACGAGCATCACCTGATCCCCCGCACCTACGGCGGACGGGACACCGTGACCATGCACCGCATCTGCCACGCCAAGATCCACACGGTGCTGAGCGAGGCGGAACTGCGCGACCACTACCACACCATCGCAAGCCTGCGCGCCCACCCGGACATTGCCGCCTTCCTGCGCTGGGTGTCCCGCAAGCCGCCGGAATTCATCGACCGCCACGCCTCCGGACGCGGGCGCCGGCGATGACACGCCGCTCGGTGGGTCAGACGCGCCCGAGGTAGCGGTTGATCTCGCCGTTGCAGGACTGGCTGATGCGCTCGTACTCGGCTGGGGTGTCGATGCGGGCCTGACGCGCGTTGCGTTCACGCCCGAACTCCTCCATCA
The DNA here is from genome assembly GCF_056402275.1 of Azospirillum sp. P4_B5. Classification (NCBI taxonomy): domain Bacteria; kingdom Pseudomonadati; phylum Pseudomonadota; class Alphaproteobacteria; order Rhodospirillales; family Azospirillaceae; genus Azospirillum; species Azospirillum sp. P4_B5. Next base: position 111,981 of record NZ_JBFUHT010000002.1, on the reverse strand, counting down.
ACTGGCGCATCGCCGCCTTGATCGGCTGCTCGATGGCCGCCATGATCTGCCGCTCGGAGCGGCCCTGAGCGGGGCGGGCGCGGCCGACCACGTCCTCCAACCGGCGCTTCAGGACCGGCACATATTCGCGCAGAAGCTGCTCGTCCACCGTGACGTGGCGCATCTCGTGGGCCAGCACCTCGCCATGGATGCAACTGCCCTGCGGCAGTTCGCGGGCCACATAGACGGTCCGCTCGTCGTAGCCGAAGGTGACGGTCAAAGTCTGCGCCGCGCCGCAATAGCGACCCTGCCCCAGCGACGCCGTCATGACGCCGGCCTGCCATTGCTGATTGTACTGGATGGCCGCCAGCCCCAGCGTGTGAGAGTTGGCGATCCGCCCCGCGATGGGCCGCCGCCCCGGCTTCTGAGCCAGCTGCCGGATGGATTGACTGTAGTCGGTGCGCAGCGGGGCGATTTGCAGGTCGAGGACCACGCGGGCCGGCGCGAAGTCCGGACAGGCGGCGACCCCGCCCTGGGCCGTCGCGGTTTGCGCGGCGGCGGGCGCTGAAAAGCCGAGCCCTCCTCCACCCAGGCACAGGAGCATCAGGAGGCCGGCGCGCAGGCGCGGTCGAGTTGGGCGGAGGGTCATTCCGCCTATGTCGGTGCGGCCCCCGCCGACGGCAAGGGCCGCAACGCCGGACCTCAGCGCTTGCCCGGATAGAGGAAGCGGGCCTTCAGCGTGCCTTCGATGGCGCGCAGGTCGCTCGCCACCTCGTTCTCCTCCACGTCGCCGTCGACATCCACCACGACGTAGCCCAGCTCCGGGTCGGTCTGGAGATACTGAGCGGCGATGTTCAGGTCGCGGCCCGAGAACACCTCGTTGATCTTGCGCAGCACGCCCGGACGGTTCTCGTGGACGTGCAGGAAGCGGGTGCTGCCGGCGTGGACCACCGGCAGGCCGACCTGCGGGAAGTTCACGGCGCCCATGGTCGAGCCGTTGTCCGAATACTCGATCAGCTTCTGCGACACCTCGGTGCCGATGTTGGCCTGCGCCTCCATCGTCGAGCCGCCGATGTGCGGGGTCAGGATGACGTTGTCGAGCCCGCGCAGCGCGCTCTCGAACACCTCCTTGTCGCCGCCCGGCTCCTTGGGGAACACGTCGATGGCCGCACCCAGCAGATGCTTGTCCCTCAGGGCGGCGGCCAGCGCCTCGATCACCACGACCTTGCCGCGGGCGGCGTTGATCAGGTGGGCGCCCTTCTTCATGGCGCGGATCTGCGCCTCGCCGATCATGTCGCGGGTCTGCGGCGTGTCGGGGACGTGCAGGGTCACCACGTCGGACACCGCCAACAGCTCCTCCAGCGAGTGGCAGGGCTGCGCGTTGCCGAGCGCCAGCTTGTTCACGACGTCGTAGTAGCGGACCTTCATGCCCATCGATTCGGCCATGATCGACACCTGTGTACCGATGTGGCCGTAGCCGACGATGCCCAGCGTCTTGCCGCGGATCTCGTAGCTGTCCTTGGCCGACTTCATCCAGCCGCCGCCGTGCACGAGGTTCGACTTCGAGAAGATGCCGCGCATCAGCATGATGACCTCGCCGATCACCAGCTCCGCCACCGACCGGGTGTTCGAATAGGGCGCGTTGAAGACCGGGATGCCGAGTCGGCGGGCGGCCTTCAGATCGACCTGATTCGTGCCGATGCAGAAGCAGCCGACGCTGAACAGGCGGGTCGCGGCCTCCAGCACCTTGCCGGTCAATTGGGTGCGCGAGCGGATGCCCAGCATGTGGACGGACCCGATGCGCTCCAGCAGCTCCGCCTCGTCCAGCGCGTGCGGCAGACGCTCCACGGTGGCGTAGCCGCCATGCGCCAGCTCGTTGATGGCGTTGTCGTGAACGCCTTCGAGCAGCAGGATGTTGATCTTGTCCTTGGAGAGCGAGAGCTTCGTCACGGCCGGCATCCGTCGAAATGAATGGCCCCGCGCGCGGCGGGCCGCCAATAATGCGAGCGCGCAAGGTAATGCCAAGCGCCAGCCTTGTCACGCGAGGGATGTTGCGTTGCCGCCGCCATTCCGCATGGCGGGTTGGCGCCGCGCGCGGGGCGGGTGTATTCGTGCCACAGGCAAAGTCATGGCTGGGAAGAGCGAGGGAAACACCGGGATGAGCGACGTCACCATCTACCACAACCCGCGCTGCACCAAGTCGCGCCAGACGCTGGAGCTTCTGAGGTCCAGGGGCGTCGAGCCCACCGTCGTGGAGTATCTGAAAACCCCGCCCGGCCCGGCCGAGCTGAAGGCCATCCTGGGCAAGCTGGGCAAAGATCCCCGCGACATCCTGCGCGCCAAGGAGGCGGCGGAGGCCGGGATCGCCAAGGATCTCGACGGCGACGCCCTGATCGACGCATTGTCCGCCAACCCCGCCGCCATCGAGCGGCCCATCGTCGTCTCGGGCGACAAGGCCCGCGTGGGCCGTCCGCCGGAAAGCGTTCTGGAGATCCTGTAAGTGACCAAGCCCTCCCTGGACCTCACCCCCGCCGACGCGGCGACCGAGCTGCGCACCATCCGCGACCTGATCCGCTACGGCGTCAGCCGCTTCAACGAAGCCGATCTGGACTACGGCCACGGCACCACCAACGCCCATGACGAGGCGGTGTTCATGGTGCTGGAAGGGCTGAGCCTGCCGATCGACCAGCTCGACCCCTATGTGGACGCCCGACTGACCCTGGCGGAGCGCCGCAAGATCGCCGACCTGCTGCACGCCCGCGTCGAGACGCGCAAGCCGGCCTCCTACCTGCTGAACAAGGCCTACATCCAGGGCATCCCCTTCTATGTGGACGAGCGGGTGATCGTCCCGCGCTCCTACATCGGGGAGATCCTGTTCTCCGACCTGATCGGCGGCGACGACTTCACGCTGGTCGAGGACCCGACGGAGGTCGAGCGGGTGCTCGACCTCTGCACCGGCTCCGGCTGCCTCGCCATCCTGGCCGCGCAGATCTTCCCGGAGGCCCAGGTGGACGCGGTGGACCTGTCCGCCGACGCGCTGGAGGTGGCCAAGCGCAACGTCGCCGACAGCGGGTTCGAGGACCGCATCGCCCTGCACCACGGCGACCTGTTCGCGCCGCTGAAGAACCGCAAGTACGACGTCATCATCACCAACCCACCCTATGTGGACGCCGAGGCGATGGCCGCCCTGCCGCCGGAATTCCGCCACGAGCCGGAAATGGCCCTGGCGTCGGGCGAGGACGGGCTGGACATCGTGCGCCGCATCCTCAAGGAGGCGCCCAAGCACCTGACGCCGGAAGGCGGCCTGCTCTGCGAGTTCGGCACCGGCCGCGAGATCCTGGAGGCCGAGTATCCGGACCTCGACTTCTTCTGGGTGGAGACCGCCAACAGCTTCGGCGAGGTCTTCTGGCTGACCCGCGACCAGCTGAAGGCAGCGAAGTAACTGGACCGCTGATTAGACCGGGCGCCGGAGCAGCACGCTTCCCCCCTGGTGCGGCAGCCGCTCGTGCCAGGGGATGTCGGCGCGGCCGATCTCGGCGAAGCCTTCCTTGGCATAGAGTTGGCGGGCGTCGGCGTTGTCGGCCCAGACATGCAGCGTCACCCGGTCGAACCGGCCGCGGCGTGCCCGTTCGTAGACCCAGGCGAGAAGCTGGGAGGCGATGCCGCGGCGGCGCCACGCCGGATCGACGGCCAGCGCCGACAGGAAGTAGCTGCCCCAGTCGTGCACCCGGTTGAAGTCCTCCATATGGGCCAGCCGGTCGACCGGCAGTCCGCTGTAGTCCTGGGTCTTGATCCAGTCCACGGGATAGGCATGGGCGACCCCGACGATCCGCCCCGCCACCTCCGCCACGCCCGAGTGGCGGTGGGAGAAGGACCCCGAGGAGCCCGCCAGGCCCGGCACCAGCATCTCCGCCGCCGTCTGGCCAGGCACCAGCCCGTCGAGCAGGAACTCGTAGACGCCGCCCCCGGCCATGTCGATGAGCCGCGCCAAGTCCGGCGCGTCGTCCGGCTCGGCCGGGCGGATGTGGATGCCGTTGTCGTTCATGGCTTCGCGTGTCCTGTTGAATATCCCTAGATAATCTTCCACACGGCGCCGTTCCCTTCTCCCCTCTGGGGAGAAGGTCAGGATGAGGGGGCGCCGAAGGCGATCCACGACGCGGGGCGAAGATTTCCCCCGCCCTGCCGGGCGTGAGTCCCTCTCACCCAGCCCTCTCCCCAGGGGGGAGAGGGTTTATCGCATGCCGACTCCATTGACCATGGCCGCCCATCGCCCTATCCTGGCGGCCATGATGGACCGTCACCTTACCCTGGGTCTGCGAATTAGCAGCCCGGTTCTCCTGTGAGAGCCGGGGTTTTCGCGCGTCTGCAGGTCTGAACCTGCACTCATCGACTCAAGACCAAGGTAAGAGCGATCCATGTCCACCGTCACGCTGTCCACCGTCACGCTGGCGGCGCCCGCCGCCGAATCCCGTCCGACCGATCCGAACCGTCTCGTCCGCTTCGCCGTGCAGGCCGATGCCGATCCCGGCACCCTGCCCCGCGTGCTGGAGCTGTTCGCCAAGCGCGGCCTCGTCCCCCTGTCGCTGAACAGCCGCCTGCTGGGCGAGACGCTGACCGTGGAGGTCGAAATGACCGGCATGGTCGCCGCGGAGTCGAGCCATGTCGGCAATTGCCTACGGCAGATCCCGATGGTGCTCGCGGTCGTCGTGACCGAACGGACCGTGCCGCTGGACCTGCCCGCCGCCGCCGAGTGACGGCAACGGCGGGCACGCCGTTCAGTCGTTGGCCGTCTTCGTGGTTTCCTGCGAAGACGGCGTTTCCGGCGCGGAAACCACGGCCTCCTCAACCGGAGTCTCCTCCGTCTCCTTCATCATCTGGGCGGCCTGCTGCAGCTTGCGGAACTGCGCCACCGAGAAAGGCAGGCTCGCCAGATAGGCCAGCCCGAGGAACGCCAGCGTCCACCAGGGCTGGCTGACCAGCGAGGCGGCGAGCAGGCCGACGCCGACCAGACCCGGCACCACATACTGGGTCGGCACCCGCATGCCCTTGAAGGAAAAGGTCGGCAGCGTGCTGACCATCAACCCGCCCATCGCCAGCGTCCAGGGTACCACGACGGCCGGATGGCCGGCGATGTCCGGACCGGCCTCGAAGCCGATGACCATGGGAAGGACGGCCAGACCGGCTCCCGCCGGGGCGGGAACCCCGGTGAAGTAGTTGAAGGCCCAGGGCGGCAGGTCGACGTCCAGGCGGGAGTTGAAGCGGGCCAGCCGCAGCGCCGCGCAGACCGCGTAGGCCATGGCGGCGATCCAGCCCAGGCTGCCGGCGCCGTTCAGCGCCCACAGATACATCAGGAAGGCGGGGGCCACGCCGAAGCTGATGACGTCGGACAGGCTGTCCAGCTCCGCGCCGAACTTGCTCTGCCCGTTCAGCAGGCGGGCGATCCGCCCGTCCAGCGCGTCGAGGATCGCCGCGATGACGATGCAGACGACCGCCTGCTCCCACCGCTCGTGCATGGCGAAGCGGATGGCCGTCAGGCCGGAGCACAGCGCCAGCACCGTCAGCACGTTGGGAAGAAGATGGTTGATCGACAACCCCTTCAGCCGCGGATGCGGGCGGCGCGCCCGGCGCTTGCGGAACACTGCCGGCTTGAAGACCGGACGCTTCATCGGCGGACATCCCCCTGCCGTTGCGGTTCGGTGGCGGCCAGGTCGGCCAGAACGGTCTCGCCGCCGATCGCCGTCTGCCCGACGCAGACCAGCGGGACCACGCCGTCAGGCAGATAGACGTCGGTGCGGCTGCCGAATCGGATCAGGCCGAACCGCTCGCCCGCCTTGACCTCCTGGCCGGCCTTCACCCAGTAGAGGATGCGGCGGGCGACGAGGCCGGCGATCTGCACATAGGCAATCTCACGCCCGTCGGGAAGACGGTGGCGGAAGGCAGCGCGTTCGTTCTCCTCGCTGGCCTTGTCCAGCGCGGCGTTCACGAAGGTGCCCTTGTGATACTCCGCCGCCACCACCGTGCCGTCCGCCGGCACGCGGTTGACGTGCACGTTGAAGACGTTGAGGAAGATGCTGACACGGGTCAGCGGCTTGTCGCCCATGCCAAGCTCCGGCGGCGGAACCGCGGGAACGATCATGGTCACGCGCCCGTCGGCGGGGCTGACCAGCAGGCCGGGGCGCGTCGGCGTCACGCGATCGGGATCGCGGAAGAAATACACGCACCACAGGGTGAGCACGAGACCCAGCCAGCCCAGCGGCTTCGCCACGGCAAGCCCGAGAATCAGGGAGACCACGGCGAAGGCGGCGATGAAGGGCCAGCCGGCGCGGTGGATCGGAACGACTACGGTATTGAGGGCGGACATCGCCGGTTACTTCAGCCTCGGATCGTTGGAGCGGCGCATTCTAGACAGCATCCCCCGCCCTTTACAGAATTTTAGCAGGGAAGGTGGAGAGTGACGCCACCGACACCACAGGAATGAGCGAGCCACCGTGTCCGTTCCCGCCGCCCGCCTTCAGGCCATGCCGTCGCTCGCGCAGGTCTCGCAGACCGCCCTGCCCTTCAGCCCAGACACCTTCGTGATGACCCCCGAAGGCGTCCTGGGCATCGCCCAGCCGCCGCGCCCGGCGCGGCTGCACTTCATGGCCGACGGGCTGCCCTTCAGCATCGCCGTCGGCTTCGACGGGGAAAAATCGCGTTCGCAGGTGTGGGCGGAGATCGGCCACATCCCCTACACCGCCCAGTCGCCGGAGCGGCGGCGCCAGCTCCTGGCGATCCTGCGCGGCATCCAGGACCGCCGGGGCACCCGCTTCCTCGTCCAGGAGGGCCAGAAGATCCTGCTCTTCTCCGAGGCGGAGTATGAGGGACAGGCGACGCCGGAGGATCTGATCCACCAGACGGTGGTCGCGCTCCAGCAGGCGCGCCCCTTCCTGCGCCTGCTCGCCCCTTACCTGTAAGGCCCGGTTCGGGAAAATTTCAGTTCGAGACCGGCAGCGCGAAGATCTGGCCGGGATAGATCAGGTCCGGGTCGCGGATCTGGCCGCGGTTGGCCTCGTAGATCATCGTGTACTGCACGCCGCGCCCGTAGGTGGAGCGGGCGATCCGCCACAGGCTGTTGCCGGGCTGGACGACCATCGATCGGCCGTCCGGCAGGTTGGCCGGAACCTCCGACACCTGAACCGGCAGCTCGACGCGGGCGGTGACCTTGCCCGAGTCGGTGACCTGATCGGCGCGCAGGGTGTAGACGCCCGGCGGCACGGCGCGCTCCGGGCGCAGGCGCCATTGACCGTTCGGGTCGGTGTGGGCGCTGCCGACCAGAAGATTGTCGAGATAGAGCTGCACGGCGCTTCCCGGCTGCGCCCGGCCGCCCATGGCGACCCGACCCGAGGCGTCGTAATCCATGCTTTCCAGCGACACGCCCCCCGGCGGCGGCGGGGCCGCCACGCCACGGGTCGCCGGGGCGGCGGGTCCCTTCGGCGCCTGCAGGACGGTGCTGCCCCCCTGCCCATCGCCCAGCCCATCGCGCGGCATGGCGACGGCCAACGGACCGGCCAGCGGACCTGTCGGCGCTTCCGAAGACGCTCCACCGGTGGCGGGCGGCGGGTCGGGCACCACGACCACCACGACGCGCTCCGACGGGGTCGGCTCGGCGGCGGGAGTCGCCTTTTCCGACAGGCTCAGTTCGCGGGCGCCGGGGGCCAGCGGCTGATCGGGAAGAAGGACCCATTCGCCGCGCGCGTCGGCGTTGACGGAACCGAGCGCGCGCTCCCCGTCATGAACGGTCACCGACGAGCCCGGCGTGGCGCGCCCGGCCATCACGGTGGCGCCGTCCGGGGCGACGCGCACGATGTCAAAGCGCGGACCGGCGGGCTCCTCCGCGGCCTTCGCCGGGGCGGGCGTGTTGGCCGGAGGCTTGGCCGGGGACACGCTGCCCAGCGCGACGGTTGTTCCGGAACCGGCCGTTCCGGCGCGGGAGCCCGGCGCGGGCGCCGGATCGAAGGCCAGATACGAGACCACGGCGGCCGCGGCGACCGTCGCCGCACCGCCGAACAGGAGAGCTTGCTTCACCGGAGCACCGCCGCATCATTGCCGGCGGACACGCCGGCTTGCGGCAGGATAGCAGATTGCGGCAGTGGAACTGAACACCGCCGATGGAGCAGACGCATAACCGCATCGGGACCGGCGCACCGCCTTCGCGCCGCCGGGTGGGCCCCATGCTCACGCCTCCCGGTTCACTTCTCCAGCTTGGCGACCGTCTCGGAATGGCGGCTGGAGGAAAGGTCCGCTGAGGAAACGCTGGTTTCCATGGCCTGAGCCGTCGTGGCGCCGCCCGCGTTCGCCTTGCCCCCGCCGGTCAGAAAGCCGATCCCGCCGCCGAAGCCCCCGCCAAAGCCGAGGAACAGGAACGTGGCCACCGAAATGGCGGCCAGGGCGTTGACGACGCGCGAATCCATAATGATTCCTCCCGATGGGCTGAAGTCCGATGTCCGGGTAGACGCCGCCCCGGCTTTGCTATTCCCTTGCATTAGGTGACCCCGCCGGGCGCACCGGAACAGTCACCGGAACGTGTACCCAACCGGCGAGAAAGGGTGAGCGATGAGAGCCCCGAATTCCGTCTGCGTCTATTGCGGCTCATCCAGCCGCGTCGCCGCTGTCCACAAGGAGGCCGCCCATATGTTGGGCGACGGGCTGGCGCGGCGCGGCATCCAGCTGATCTACGGCGGCGGGCGCGTCGGGCTGATGGGCATCGCCGCCGACGCCGCACTCGCCGCCGGGGGGCAGGTCATCGGCATCATCCCGGAACACATCCAGTCCGCCGAGATCGAGCACACCGGCCTGACCGAACTGCTCGTCGTCGACAGCATGCACAGCCGCAAGCGCATGATGGTGGACCGGGCCGACGCCTTCGTGGTGCTGCCCGGCGGTCTCGGCACGCTGGACGAGGCGTTCGAGATCCTGACCTGGAAGCAGCTGGGCCTGCACGACAAGCCGGTGGTGATCGTGGATGTCGACGGTTATTGGCGTCCGCTGTTCGGCCTGATCGACCATACGGTGGCGCAGGGTTTCACCCAGCCGGCGCACCGCGCGCTGTACACCGTCGTCGATGACGTGGACGACGTGTTCGCCGCGCTGGCCTATGAACCGGAGCCCGCGTTGAAGATTCCCACACAAAAGCTCTGAAAAGGCCAAGTGGTAGGACCAGATCGCGCAAATCGCGCCGTTTTCAGCGCGATATCGTCTGTTTTGATGCCCCGCGGTCCTTTCTTTCGGCGGTGCCCCGGTGCTATATAACCGCCATCCGTTTCCGTCCGGGGAACCGGGGCCCGTCTTCGGATGGACGCCCCGGCCCGTGCCCTCGCACAGCGCGCCCGGCGTCCAAGCATAAGACAACCCCTACCCGTTCGGGGAGAACTCGCACCCATGACGAAGATCAAGGTAGCCAATCCGGTCGTCGAACTCGACGGCGACGAGATGACGCGCATCATCTGGCAGTTCATCAAGGACAAGCTGATCCTGCCGTATCTCGACATCGACCTGAAATACTACGATCTCAGCGTCGAGAACCGCGACAAGACCGACGACCGGGTGACGGTCGAGTCCGCCAACGCGATCAAGCAGTACGGCGTCGGCGTCAAGTGCGCGACCATCACCCCGGACGAGGCGCGGGTGACGGAGTTCAATCTCAAGAAGATGTGGAAGTCGCCGAACGGCACGATCCGCAACATCCTGGGCGGCACCGTCTTCCGCGAGCCGATCGTCTGCTCCAACGTTCCGCGCTACGTTCCGGGCTGGACCAAGCCGATCATCATCGGCCGCCACGCCTTCGGCGACCAGTACAAGGCCACCGACTTCGTCGTTCCCGGCAAGGGCAAGCTGACGATCAAGTGGGTGCCGGAAGGCGGCGGCGAGCCGATCGAGCACGAGGTGTATGATTTCCCCGCCTCCGGCGTCGCCATGGGCATGTACAACCTGGACGAGTCGATCGAGGGCTTCGCCCACTCCAGCTTCATGTACGGCCTGGAGCGCGGCTACCCGGTCTATCTGTCCACCAAGAACACGATCCTCAAGGCCTATGACGGGCGCTTCAAGGACATCTTCCAGAAGGTGTTCGACGAGCATTACGCCGCCCAGTTCAAGGCCAAGGGCCTCGTCTACGAGCACCGCCTGATCGACGACATGGTGGCGTCGGCCCTGAAGTGGGAAGGCGGCTTCGTGTGGGCCTGCAAGAACTACGACGGCGATGTGCAGTCGGACATCGTGGCGCAGGGCTTCGGCTCGCTGGGCCTGATGACCTCGGTGCTGATCACGCCGGACGGCAAGACCGTCGAGGCGGAGGCCGCTCACGGCACGGTGACCCGCCATTACCGCGAGCACCAGAAGGGCAAGGAGACCTCCACCAACCCGATCGCCTCGATCTATGCCTGGACGCAGGGCCTCGCCTACCGCGGCAAGTTCGACAACACGCCGGACGTCGTGAAGTTCGCCGAGACGCTGGAGCGCGTCTGCGTCGAGACCGTCGAGTCGGGCTTCATGACCAAGGATCTGGCGATCCTCATCGGTCCGGATCAGCCCTGGCTGACCACCAAGCAGTTCCTCGACAAGCTGGACGAGAACCTGCAGAAGAAGATGGCCGCCTGGGCGTAACGCGCGTTCCGCGTCAGGTGCGACGACGCGTCCCGGTCAAACGGGACGCCCGGTCGATGTAAGGTTGCGGCGGGGAGTTTCAGCTCCCCGCTTTTTTCTTGCCCGCGTGGCCTCAATGGCGACGTAGACCTGACGAACCGGAATTCGAGACTTTCCCATGGCCAAGGACATCTTCCGCATCGCCGTGATCGGCGCCGGCGAAACCGGAACGCCCCTGCTGACGCAGCTTCTGGACGCTCCCTTCGTCGAGATTCTCGGCGTCGCCGACCTGGACGCCGAGGCGCCCGGCATACGGCTCGCCCGCGAGCGCGGCGTCGCCACCACGACCGACTTCATGGACCTCGCCCGGTTCGGCGAGGCGGTGGACGTGCTGATCGACGTGACCGGCGTCCCAAAGGTGCGCGAGGCGCTGCGCCAGCACATGCAGGACAGCGGCAACCACCATACGTTGATCGTCCACGAGATGCTGGTGCAGCTGATGTTGTCGCTGCTGAGCGGCCGTCTGGTGCAGTTGAAGCACGAGGTCGAGGAGTACTGACCCCCACGCCTCGTCCCTCTCCCCCTTCCCTGTGAGCCGTCGCGCCACCACATGCACGCGGCGACGATGGAACAGGGAGTTGGGACAGGTCATGGACACGAAGGACCCGGCACGGGCGTCCGCGCTGCTGAAACGGCTGCACGGGCGGATCACCGGCGACAAGCCGTCGCTGGGGGAGGTCCTGGGCCATCTCGGCGACCGCGCGCCGGGCTTTCTGCTGCTGGCGCTGGCGATCCCCGCCGTGGTTCCGACGCCGGGGCTGCCGGCGGGAATGATTTTCGGCACGGTTCTGGCGCTGGTGGCGATTCAGATGATCGTGGGCCGCGACCGGCTGGAGGTTCCGGGCTGGATCGGGCGCCGCCGCGTGGCGCGCGGCACGCTTGAAAAGATCGTGGAGAAGGGAACGCCGCTGGTCGAGCGGCTGGAGGCCCGGCTGCGCACGCGCTGGCCGTCGCTGACTCACCGGGGTGTGCTACGGCCGCTGGGCCTCTTCGTGCTGGTGATGGGCGTTCTGATCGCCCTGCCCATCCCGTTCGGCAACACCCTGCCCGGTCTGGCGGTGCTGGTGATCGCGCTGGGGCTGATCGTGAAGGACGGTCTGGCGGTCGCCGCCGGTCTGGGTCTGGGCGTGGCGGCGGCGGGTGTCTCGGCGATGCTGATCGCCGGAAGCTGGTGGGCGATCACCTCCGCCCCCCTTTGATCGGCGCCCATTTGATCGGCACCGATCTGACGGCCACCGATCCAGTCGCCGTGTCGGCCGGGCGCCCGCGTGAAGAGCGCCCGAAATCCGGAAATCCGGCGGAGTCTAGGCGGCGCCGACGTTGCGGTCGCCGGTGTTGCGGTCCTCGTCGCGCTTCTTGCCGGAGGATGCCGGCTGGTAGGCCACCGCCGCGTGCTCGGCGCAGTACGGCAGGCCGGGCAGCGAGGGCTTGCCGCAGAAATGGAAATCCTGGTGCTTCGGATCGCCGACCGGCCATTTGCACATGCGCTCGGTCAAAGCGAGGATCGTCGCACCGCGGGTCGGCTTCTTCTTGATCGGCGACGGGCGTCCCGACAAGCCGAGGCGGTGCGCCTTCCCGATCACCGCGTTGCGGGTGATGTCGCCCAGGATGTCCGCGATTTCACTCGCGCTCAGCCCTTGGGCCCAGAGGTCCTTAAGCTGCTGAACCCGTTCGTCCGTCCAACTCATCCCCTGTCTCCCGTGGTCCGGTAACCGGTGACTTGGTTAACCAATATACCTTCCGACCAGACGGCCGTTTTCCATAAGGCGCAATATTTTGTGCCCAACGCCGGCCAACCTACCAGATGGCCGGATAGAGGGATAGGGGGCTTGCGCAACATTCCTGTGCATAAGTCTGTGGGTGTTATGAGTTCAACGCGCCGTACACCTCCTCGGCTATGGCCGAAAGGGTCACTCGGTCGAGGTCACCCGTTACCGCCCACGCCAAACCGTTGTCCCGCCAGTAGAAAGCCTGGACGTTGCCGTCCTGGGCAAACCGGAAGGAGGTGTCCGGCGCGTCGGAGGCCGGACGGATGTAGAGGGTGATGCGGCGACCCGCCGCATCCTGGTACATGAGCTGGGCCGCCGGCCCCCGCGCGTCGGACAGCAGCCGGCCGCCCACCAGATCATAGCCCTTGCCGGCCAGCCGCGGCGCCCGCAGGGGTTTGCCCAGGCGCTTGGACAGCCAGCCCACGAGATGCGCCTCCTGGTCGGCCCCGACCTCCACGGGATGACGGACCTCCACCGCGAAGACGCGATGCGCGGCCACGGCGTCGGCGACGAAGGCGGTGCCTCCGCCGCCCACCCCGCCCGACCAGCCGCGCAACCACCAGCCCCCCGCCCCGCCGGCGACGAAAACCAGCAGAACAGCCGCGGCGGCCAGCGCCCGGAACGACCGGCGCGGACGCGTCGCCGGCCGACCGGCTGCGCGTCCGTAGGGCGGGACCAGGGCCGCCGGCAAGGGGCGATCGATCAGCGGGCCGAAGGTCCCTTGGAGCATCGCCCGCTGGGCGCGGTAGCGTTCGAAGCGGCGGGCCAGATCGGGGTTGCCCGCGAGATGACGCTCGACCTCGCCGCGCCGTTCCTCCGGCAATTCACCATCCATCCAGGCGTGCAGATCGGCCTCGGTCACAGGGGCGTCCGGTTCGGTGTCCATCACTTGATCCTCCTCACCGCCTGCTCCATCCCGCCGTCCAGCAGGACGCGCAGCCGTTCCCGGGCACGGGCCAGCCGCGACATGACGGTTCCCACCGGAACCCCCAGCACCTCGGCTGCCTCGCGGTAGGACAGCCCTTCCAGCCCGGTCAGCAGAAGCACGGCCCGATGCTCCTCCGACAGCTGGTTGAAGGCGCGCACGAAATCCCGCACCTCCACCCGGTCGGCGGGGGCGGCGCTGAGCGCCAGATCGTTGGCGAGATCCTCCACCGGCACCTCCGGTCCACGGCGGCGGCGCCAGCGCAGGCCGGAGACATGCAGGTTGTGCAGGATCGACAGCAGCCAGCCGCCGAGCCGGGTGACGTCCCGCAGCGTGTGCCGGTTGGCCAAGGCCTTCTCGATGCAGTCCTGCACGAGGTCGTCGGCATCGGACAGGTTGCCGGCCAGCGCGGCTGCGTAACGGCGCAGCCGCGGCACCTGCGCGGCGATGGCCCGCTCGTCCACCGGGGAGTTGGCTCGCGGGCCGTCGGCTGGCGGGGGATCGGGAGGCGGCTTTGGCAGAGGCATGCGGCGGCGCTCCCCTTGGAAGGATGTCCTGCCCGTCTGGACGCCCGGCCGGGGACGATTATTCCCCGGTTTCGCAACTTACGTTGCCGAGAAGCCGGACTTGCCGTCGAAGTTGCACAGGTTCTCGGTCTGGGTGAAATCCAGACCGGCGCGGGCAAGACCCGACAGAAGCTCGACGATGTCGGGGTGGCCGACCGCCACGCCCTCCGGCGCCAGGAAGCGGCAGCGCCAGTGGTCGGTGCAGAAGACGCCGATGTTGCCCTCCGGCCAGACCTTCTGCGAGCGGTTGGAGATGCTGGACAGCCGCAGCGCCGGGGTGGCCACCGGCAGGACCAGCCCGGCCAGCTCGTCCGGGTTGCCGCCCGGCCAGTGCAGGAACACGTCCACCCCCACCAGCTCCTTCACCGCCTTGCGCCGGGGCGACAGCCGCACCCCGGACTCATAGGCGGGCCGCGCGGTGATGGCGTAGCCGACGGTGGGCAGAGTCACCGGCATCTGGCCCAGCCGCTCCACCACCGCGTCGGCGAAGGCGTGGGTGCCGACGCGCCGGCGGCTGACCCCGCGGTTGAAGATGTCCACGGTATGAACGCCGTCCTCGATGGTCTTGAGCCAGGCGTTGTGAATGCGCGCCGCCACGTCGCCCTGCCCGATATGGGCCAGCATCATCACCGCGGCCATCAGCAGGCCCGACGGGTTGGCGATGCCCTGCCCCGCGATCATCGGAGCCGAGCCGTGGATCGCCTCGAACATGGCGCAGGCGTCGCCGATGTTGGCGGAGCCGGCCAGCCCGACCGAGCCGGTGATCTGGGCGGCGATGTCCGACACGATGTCGCCGTAGAGGTTCAGCGTCACGATCACGTCGAAGCGCTCCGGCTGGTCGGCCAGACGGGCGGCGCCGATGTCGACGATCAGGTGGTCGGCCTTGATCTCCGGAAATTCGGCGGCGATCTCGTTGAAGATCTTCAGGAACAGCCCGTCCGTCATCTTCATGACGTTGTCCTTGACGAAGGCCGTCACCTTGCGCCGGTGGTTGGCGCGGGCGTAGTCGAAGGCGTAGCGCACGATGCGCTCCGACCCCGGCCGGGAGATCAGCTTGACCGACTGGATCACCTCGTCGGTCTGGCGGTGCTCGATCCCGGCGTAGAGGTCCTCCTCGTTCTCGCGGATGATGACCACATCCATGCGCGGGTGCCGGGTGCGGACATAGGGATGGTGCGACACACAGGGCCGCACGTTGGCGAACAGCCCCAGCGTGGTGCGCGCGGTGACGTTCAGCGACTTGTTGCCGTAGCCCTGGGGCGTGGTGATCGGCCCCTTCAGGAAGACGCGGGTGCGGCGGATCGACCCCCAGCCGGCGGCGTCCAGCCCGCCCAGATGGCCACGGCGGTAGACCTGCTCGCCCGCCGGCACCTCCTCCACCTTCAGGCGGGCGCCGGCGGCCTCCATCACGTGAAGCACCGCGTCGGTGATCTCCGGACCGATGCCGTCGCCGCGGGCGACCGTGATGGGGGTGGTTTCGCGCATCCATTCACTCCTGGGGGAAACCCTCGAAGGAACGAAGCCGGAGGGACCGCGGCGACCCTAGACGAAATCAGGGCCGGAGTTCAATGGCCGGTGCCTTTTTCCACCTGCAAAGCCGGGACCATTGATGCGGCGACTTGACGCTGATCTGCAATGCTTGCGTTTTCCCCATGGCGGCAATGGCAAAACGGCGGGGGCGTCCGGTGGGTTGGGCTTCTATCTTCCCGCACCCCTCGACCTTGCGACCCGCCCCGATGCTGCAATCGCACCCCCGCACCGCCCCCAACTCGCTTCTCGAACAGGGACTGATCCGCGCCCTGAAGTCCTTCAACGGGCTGCTGCACGTCGTCCTGGCCATCGCCCTGGTCGCGGCGAGCGCCATGGTGGTCTGGGAATTCTTCGTGGAAGCCTGGGCGGCTTTTCAGAAGGACCAGCTGGCGCACGGCTTCCTGCACGCGCTCGGCGTGCTGTTCATCGTCTGGACCCTGTCCGCGCTGATCTCCGCGGAGGTCGATTACGTGCGGACCAACCGCTTCCACCTGCGGGTCTTTCTGGAGGTGGCGATGATCACGCTGCTGCGGCAACTGATCGTGCGCCCGGTCCAGGCGGTGGCGGGCGACGTGCAGACCGGCGACTGGTCCAGCCTGTGGCAGTACGGCCTCCTGCTCGCCGGCCTGATCACCGTCGCCATCGCCCACCGGCTGATCGGCGACGAGGACGCGCTGAAGGGCTGACCGCGCGAGAAGCCGCCCGTTCAGCCCTCGCGCCCCACGGTCTGGATCACCTCGAATCCCTCGAACTGCGGCGGGCCGAGATACAGCGGCTTGCGGTCGCCCGCCCCGCGATGGGCGGCGCGGAACTCCTCCGAGCGGGTCCAGGCCTGGAAATGCGCCTCCGACTCCCAGACGGTGTGGGAGGAATAGAGGCGGTGGTCCTCATAGCGAGGGCCGCGCAGCATGTGGAACTCCACGAAGCCGGGGACCTTGTTCAGATGGACCTCGCGGTTCAGCCAGACCTCCTCGAAGTCCTGCTCCGAGCCCGGACGCACGCGGAAACGGTTCATGGCGATGTACATGGCGGAGCCTCCCGATACCGTTCCTTAGAAAGCTGAACCTTCAAAGTGACGGCGGAGGCCCGCCCCGTCAACCGCCCCCGGCCGTCAGATCTCGCCCTTGGCGAGCGCGCTGTGCAGGCGTCCGATGGTGTCGGCCAGGTTGATGCCAAGATCCTTCGCCACCTTGTCCCACGGCATGGCGGTCCAAGCGCCCTGATCCGCGCATTTCTTGCAGGCGCTCCGGGTTCCCGACCCGATGTTCACTTCCTTGGGTGAACGGACGGCCACGTATTCTTTGTATGCCTCTTCCGCAGGCTCGGCCTTCGACAGCTTGCCTTTCAGGATCTTGTCGTACAGCTCGACATTCTCGAGCGACATTTCCTGCTTGGCGATCTTGTTCAGAAGCTTGAACCAGTATGGCGACTTGAAGTAGCCGTCGATGGTCTTCGGCAGATCGTCGAACCGCTCCAAATCCGTAATGACGTTGCCGGCGATCTTGTTCAGCGACGCCACCATGTCGGCGCAAGCCTCAGCGTAGACCGCGTCGCCGTCCTGCTTGGCCGCCTTGCCCGCCGCGTCGAGCGTGGGGATATAGCTGCTTGCCGCCGTCTTGAAGGCGCGGGCGTGCTTCTGCGCATCCTGCACCGTCGTGGCGGCGTCGTAGCTCTTCAGCGCGCCTTCCAGGCCGGTCGCGCTGATCTTGCTGAACAGCTTGCCGAAACGGCTCTTGGGGTCGGGCTTCTTCTTGCCCGTCGTCTTTTCGAAGCGGTCCTTCGCCTTTTTCCAGGACGCCAGATAGGATTTCGCCACGGTACCCCTCCATTCGAACACGAATTGGCCGTGACGATAAAAACGGGATTTCAGTCCGGCAAACGCCGTTCGGTCCGTTCAGGAGGTAACGGATGGGGGCGTGCACCGTGGCACACCCCCGAACCCCGCGCGCGGCCCCTTACGCGGCGCGAATGCCCGCCAGGAAATGTTCCACCTCCGTGCGCAGGCTCTCCGACTGGCGGGACAACTCGCCGGCGGCGCCCAGCACCTGGGTGGCGGCGGAGCCGGTCTGGGTGGCGCCGTCGCTGACCTCGGTGATGTTGGTGGTCACCAGATGGGTGCCCTGCGCGGCCTGCTGCACGTTGCGGGCGATCTCGCCGGTCGCCGACCCCTGCTCCTCGACCGCCGAAGCGATGATCGTGGCGATCTCGCTGATGGTGCCGATGGTGTCGCCGATCCCGTTGATGGCCGCCGCCGCCCCGCCGGTGGCCGCCTGCATGGAGGCGATCTGGGAGGCGATCTCCTCCGTCGCCTTGGCGGTCTGGTTGGCGAGGTTCTTCACCTCCGACGCCACCACGGCGAAGCCCTTGCCCGCCTCCCCGGCCCGCGCCGCCTCGATCGTCGCGTTGAGGGCCAGCAGGTTGGTCTGGCTTGCGATGTCGGTGATCAGCTTCACCACGTCGCCGATCCGCTGCGCCTGCGCGACGAGACCCTGCACGCGCTCGTTGGTCTGCTGCGCCTCACCCACCGCGTGGCTGGCGATGCTGGTGGAGCGCGTCACCTGACCGCTGATCTCGTTGATCGACGCGCTCAGCTCGTTGGTCGCCGCGGCGACCGTCTGCACGTTGACCGACGCCTGCTCGGCCGCAGCGGCCGTGCTGGCCGCCTGCCCCTTGGTCTGGTCGGCGGTCGTCAGCATGCTCTGCGCCGTGGCCTCCAACTCCGTGGCGGCGGAGGCGACGGTGCGCAGGATGCCCGAGACGTTCCGGTCGAAGGACTGCACCAACTCCTCGACGGCGTGGGTGCGCCGCTCCTTGGCCCGGCGCTCCGCCTCCTCGGCGAGCCTCATGCGCTCTCGGTCCACGGCGTTGTCCTTGAAGACCGCCACGGCCTTGGCCATGCCGCCGATCTCGTCGCCACGGCCGAGGCCAGGAACCGTCAACGACGTGTCACCGGTCGCGAGACGGGCCATGACGTCGGTGATCCCGGCGATCGGGCGGGAAATGCCGACGCGCGCGACCACGACGCTCAACGCCAGCGCGCCGAGTCCGCCGCCGATGCCGACGATCATCATGAGCGTCGTCATCAGGCTGTTCACGGCGGCCAGTTCCTCGTTCGCCTCGGCGATGCCCTGCATGTTGCGTTCGGAGGCCTTCTCCATGTACTGGCCCAGCTTGCTGCGGAGCGCCCGGGCCTCGGGGGTGTCGCCGTGTTCGCGCGCCCTCTCAGGGCCGGCCTCCATCCCGAGGCGGGCGACCTCGTTGCGCTGCAGGACGAACGCGCGCGCCGTCTGCTGGATCTCGCCGAAGGCCGCCTTGTTTTCCGGCGGCTGAAGGGTCTCCAGCTTGCCCATGAGCTTTTCCAACTCGCCGGTGGAGCCGAGGATGTTCTTGGCGTAGGGCGTGGCGTCCGCCGGTCCATCCGCGGCGTAGATGCCGCGGCTGTCCATGACGACCTTGTAGACCAGAGCGTTGATCTGCTCGTTGATCAGCGCCCGCCGGGACCAGTTCTGAATCTGGCCGAACTTGTCGTCGTAGGTCTGCATTCCGATGAAGCCGACACCACCAATGATGGTGGCCACCGCTCCCAGGATAGCGACAACGCTGTAGATTTTGCCGCTGATACTGATGCGTGCAAGAACACCCTGCATTTTCCCCGACCCTCATCGACTGCATGCCTGAACAAGAAGCTTCATGCTTCGTAGTGCAATCGTATGCGTTCAAGGAGGAAAGATTCTCAGTATCCGTTTGGCCTCGAATGTTGCCAGGAAGCCGCAGAAATGACGATCAATGTTTAAAACGGACGAAAATTATCGTCTCGTCGTATCATATAGAAATACAGAGTCAGGCTTTGTTCAGATGCTTAACTCCACGACTCGGAGTTCTTATTCTGCGAACGGGCGATGAGTCATTCAATTATCGAGTCAAATCAGTTCAAATACGCAAATCTTGATGCGCCACCCTCATCCGGTGATTGATAAACCGTTTTCCTAGAGAACGAGAACCCGCATCATCCATTTTAAAGCGCACCAATGGATTGCAAATCCAGAACCACGAGCTGGGTTGCGACGGTGTTCGGTTGTTCTGGAAAACGCTACCGCACCAGCTCACGCATCGCGGCGTCCAACCCCTGCAACGTCAGAGGGTACATGCGCCCGCCCAAAAGCCGCTGCAGCATGCGGGTGCTTTCGGTGTAGCCCCAGCGCGATTCCGGCGTGGGGTTGAGCCAGACGGCGCGGCTGTAGACCGACAGCATCCGCTGCAGCCAGACCTGACCCGGCTCCTCGTTCCAATGCTCGACGCTGCCGCCGGCATAGACGATCTCATAGGGGCTCATCGCCGCGTCGCCGACGAAGACCAGCTTGTAGTCGGCGGGATAGGTGTGCAGCACGTCCCAGGTCGGGGTGCGCTCGTCGTGGCGGCGCTTGTTGTCGCGCCACACGCTCTCGTAGACGCAGTTGTGGAAGTAAAAGTGCTCCAGATGCTTGAACTCGCCCCGCGCGGCGGAGAACAGCTCCTCGACCAGCCGGATGTGGTCGTCCATGGAGCCGCCGATGTCGAAGAACAGCAGCACCTTCACCGTGTTGTGCCGCTCCGGCACCATCTTCAGGTCCAGCCAGCCGGCGTTGCTGGCGGTGGCGCGGATGGTGCCGGGCAGGTCCAGCTCGCTGGCCGCCCCGGTGCGGGCGAACTTGCGCAGGCGGCGCAGCGCCACCTTGATGTTGCGGGTGCCGATCTCGACCTGATCGTCCAGATTTTTGAACTCCCGCTTGTCCCACACCTTCACGGCGCGGCGGTGCCGGGAGTCCTTCTGGCCGATGCGCACGCCCTCCGGGTTGTAGCCGTAGGCGCCGAAGGGCGAGGTTCCGGCGGTGCCGATCCATTTGGAGCCGCCCTGGTGCCGCCCCTTCTGTTCGGCCAGCCGCTCGGCCAGCGTCTCCATCAGCTTTTCCCAGCCGCCCAGCGCCTGGATCTGCGCCTTCTCTTCCTCGCTCAGGAAGCGTTCGGCCAGCTTGCGCAGCCATTCCTCCGGCAGGTCGACCACGGGAATCTCGTCGCCGCCGGCGCCCTCCGTCCCCTCCAGCCCTTTGAAGACCTGCCCGAACACGCGGTCGAAGCGGTCGAGATTGCGCTCGTCCTTCACCAGACAGGCCCGGCTGAGGTAATAGAAGTCTTCGACGCGGAAGGCGGCGACGCCGCGCTTCATGGCCTCCATGAGCGTCAGGTACTCGTTCAGCGAGACCGGCACGCCCGCCTTGCGCAGTTCGAAGAAGAAACCCGTGAACATGCCGCCTCCCCCCGTGGGGTTTCGTCCCCATCCGCCCTCATCGTAGCGCCGACCCGCCAGGAACGCCATGACAGCCCTTCTCGACTTCGCCCGCGCGCTGGAGTTCGCCGCGCACAAGCACATCGACCAGCGCCGCAAGGGCGTGCGCGCCGAGCCCTACCTCAACCACCTGTCGGAGGTGGCGTTCCTGTGCGCCGAGGCGACGGCGGGCAAGGACCCGGTGGTGATCATCGCCGCCCTGCTGCACGACACGCTGGAGGACACCGACGCCTCCTATGAGGAGATCGAGCAGCATTTCGGGGCGGAGGTCGCCGGGGTCGTCGCCGAGACCACCGACGACAAGCGGCTGCGCAAGGCGGAGCGCAAGCAGCGCCAGATCGACGCCGCCCCCACCGCGTCCTCCCGCGCCAAGCTGGTGAAGTTGGCCGACAAGGTGTCCAACCTGCGCTCGATGGCGCACAGCCCCCCCGCCGACTGGCCGCTGGAGCGCAAGATCGAGTATTTCGAGTGGGCGCACGCGGTCGTCGCCGGCTTGCGCGGCACCGACGCCCGGCTGGAATCGCTGTTCGACCGCGCCTATGAGGACGGGCTTGCCGAACTGCGCGGCGAGGCGGTCTGAAAGCGTTGATCTGCCGCAATGTGACTACATCACGGAAGCCTTATAAAAGAGGGACTAGGTTGACCGCCGCGTCAAAGCAAGGTCGCACACCATGTCCCTCATTTCCCCGGCACCTGCCACCCATGATGCCGACCAGCCGCGCGAGCGCTGGTTCGTGCAACGCCCCAAGGTCTACGCCGCCGATGTCCGAGGTCGCTTCCGCCAGTTGAAATGGCTGGCCCTGGCGATCCTGCTCGGCGTCTATTACGTCACGCCCTGGCTGCGCTGGGATCGCGGGCCGGGCATTCCCGATCAGGCGGTGCTGGTCGATATGGTGGGCCGGCGCGCCTACTTCTTCTGGATCGAGATCTGGCCGCAGGAGGTCTATTACCTGACCGGCCTGCTCATCATCGGCGCCTTCGGCATCTTCTTCGCCACCACCCTGCTCGGCCGCATCTGGTGCGGCTACGCCTGCCCGCAGACGGTGTGGAGCGACCTGTTCATGTGGGTGGAGCGCAAGCTGGAAGGACCGCGGACCGAGCGCATCCGGCTGGACAAGGCGCCCTTCTCGGCGCGCAAGCTGGGGTTGAAGGCGTCGAAGCACGCCATCTGGCTGATGATTTCCCTGGTCACCGGCGGCGCCTGGATCTTCTATTTCAACGACGCCCCGACCCTGCTGCGCGAGATCGCGACCGGCGAGGTGTCGTGGAAGGTCCTGGCCTTTGCCGGGCTGTTCGCCGGCACCACCTATTTCTTTGCCGGCTGGGCGCGCGAGCAGATCTGCATCTACGTCTGCCCGTGGCGCAGCTTCCAGGCCGCGATGGTCGACGAGGACACCTACGTCGTCACCTACCAGGACTGGCGCGGCGAAGGGCGCGCGCCTCTGCGCAAGTCGCAGAGTTGGGACGAGCGGACGGCGGAGGGGTTGGGCGACTGCATCGATTGCAAGCTGTGCGTCCATGTCTGCCCGACCGGCACCGACATCCGCAAGGGGCAGCAGATTTCCTGCATCGGCTGCGGCCTGTGCGTGGACGCCTGCAACGACGTGATGGCCCAGGTCGGGCGCCCTGGCGACCTGATCCTGTTCGACACCCGCTCCAACCAGGTCGCCAAGGCCGACGGTCAGGCCGCCCCGGTGCGGCTGCTGCGCCCGCGCACGGTGATCTACGCGCTCATCATCCTGGTGGTGACCGGCGTCATGGCGATTTCCTTGGCGATGCGCCCGACGCTGGACGTCAGCGTGCTGCGCGACCGCGCCCCGCTCTATGTGCAGCAGTCGAACGGCGACGTGCAGAACGCCTACACCATCAAGATCCTCAACAAGACGCACGAGGCGCGGACCTACCGCCTGTCGGTGGAGGGTTTGGCGAACGCCGACCTGTCGGTCGCCAGTGTGGACGCCCAGTCGGGGAACTCGCTGACGCTCGCTGCGGAAGCGGATTCGGTGGCGACCTACCGCATCTTCGTCCGTGTGCCGCGGGGCGCCGCAACGGCGGGGTCCACCGACGTGACGGTGCTGGCGCGCGACCTGACGAGCGGCGAGATTGGTCGGCACCGCAGCGTGTTCATGGCGCCCTAGGAATCCCTCTCCCGTCCCGGGAGAGGGTGGCCCGAAGGGCCTCTCGCACTGGCCGAAGGCCAGCGCTGACGGCGTCAGGCGGATGCCGATGGCATCCGCTGAGAGCCGGGTGAGGGTCGTGCAAGGATCAAGGCAGTGATTCTCGAATGACCCTCACCCTTCCCGCGCCTTGCGCGGGCCCCTTCCCTCTCCCGGGGCGGGAGAGGAACAGTCCGCATCCGTTCAGTGCATCGTGTGCCCGCCAGCCGCGGCGGCACCGGTGAGCAGCGTCGGGTCCAGCATCCCGAAGATCATGGCGATGTGGGCGACAATCAGGAACAGGCCGACCAAGGCGGCGTGGATCGCCATACGGCCGTGCTCGCCGCGGCCCCGGCCGATCACCCCGAGGTCCAGGAGCGCGATGCCGCCGAGCGGGACGATGCCGGCAAGGTAGAAGCCCACCGCCAGCACATCCGCCGGCCCGCGCCAGCCGCCGGACGCGGTCAGCGGAACGACCGCGTTCTGCATCAGATGGACGAAGACACCGGTGAAATAGACGCCGACGGTGATGCCGGCCCAGCGGTTCAGCCGCCGCACCGGGCCATCGTAATTACGGGTGTAGAGCAGGTACAGTTCGCTGATCGCCACCGTCTCGGCCAGGATGACGGGGACCGCCATGAAGATCAGCAGGTTCCAGGGCTGGTTGACGGCCAGCAGTTCCATGTAGTGGGTCATGGTCATGGGATGACTCGCGCGTGTTCGGCGGGCGCGCCGGTGCCGCGATGGGCGTAAGACCGGGCACGTCCGCAGGTCGGGGAAAAGGCGACGGAACGACGGGAATCAGGCGCGCGGCGGCGGCAGCGGCGGCGCGTGGGCGGTGGCGGCGGGCATGGCGTCCGCACCGGGAAGCAGAGTCGCGAGGCGATGGCCAAAAGGCACGCCGACCCGGGCCGGAAGGCCGGTCAGGTCACAGGCCCCGCTCAGGCAGAGGCACCCGGCGGTGCCGTGCGCGTGGGTCTTTCCCGAAACCGGGCTATCCGTCGGGTGATCGATGGCGCAGTCCGCGGCATCCTGTACCACGGCGGACTCGCAGTGCGATGCCGGGAGGTCCGGCATGCGCATGGGTGCGGCACCGCCGAGAAGCCCGATGGCCACAACCACAAGCGCGAGGAGGGACACCAGACGAGCCACGGGGACAACCGGCCTTTTGCCTGCGAGGCCACCGTCTTCCGGACGGTGCGCCCGCAGGATGATCCTGAGCCTGCCCCAGCCCCGCGGTCTTTGATGTCGATCAAGCAGCGGCCAGCGTCCGCACCAGCGTGTCGGAATCCACGTTGCGGCCGGACAGCACGGCGACGGTCCGCCCCTCCTTCGGCACCTTCCCGGCCAGCAGAGCCGCCACCGCGGCGGCCCCGGCACCTTCCGCCACCATGCCGAAGGAGCCGTGCAGGGTCCGCATCGCCGCCGCGACCTCCGCCTCCTCCACCTCGACCAGAGCGTCCACGAAGCCGGCCAGCAGAGCCTGCGGCAGCTTGCCCAGCGCGTCCACCGCGATCCCGTCGGCCAAGGTCGGTCCTCGCCGCCGCGCCAGCCGCACCCCGACCACGGTGACCGAGGGCTTGCGCGCCTTCACCGCCGCCGCCATCCCGGCCAGCAAGCCGCCGCCGCCCACCGGCACCACCAGCCTGTCGAGGTCCGGACGGTCGGCCAGCACCTCAAGCCCCACCGTGCCCTGCCCGGCGATCACGTCAGGATCGTCGTAGGGATGCACGAAGGTCAGCCGCCGCTCCGCCGCCAGTTGCAGCGCGCGGACCTTCGCCTCCCCCACGGTGGAACCGGACAGCACGACCTCGGCGCCCAGCGCCTCCGTCCGCTCCACCTTGCAGCGCGGCGCGGTGACCGGCATGACGATGGTCGCCGCCACCCCCAGCCGCTGGGAGTGCAGCGCCAGACCGGCGGCGTGGTTGCCCGCCGACATGGCGACAACACCCGCCGCGCGCTCCAGCGCCGTCAGGCGCAGCAAGCGGTTCAGGGCACCGCGCTCCTTGAAGGCGCCGGTTGCCTGGAAGGTCTCCGCCTTCAGCCAGACATCACGCCCCAGCACCGGAGCGGGCAGCAGCGGCGTGCGGACGATCCGCCCGCTCAAACGCTCGGCGGCGTCCTCGATGGCGGAGAGGGGAAGCCAGGGCGGCAAACGGTCTTCGGTGTCGCGGCTCTCGCTTTTTCTGGGGGAGGAAACGGCAGGCAGACGGGTGGCGTGCGCGGACGGCATCGCGGAAGTCCTCGGGCGGAGGGAACGAACGGGGGGCGGAGAAGGAAGGCGCGAAACCCGGCCCGCGTCAGCGGACCGGGACGATAATTCGCGCAGAGCCCCGCATTCGCTCCGCCAAGGGGCGCAACGCACGCGTGAAGCAGCGGGTCAGGGGATCGTGATGAACCGGATTGCGGGTTCCGGAAGACCCAGGGCGCACGGACACGCCACACTCCACACCAGATTGCGAAAACGAACGCTCGCGGTCCGGCGCCCTCTGTCAGAGCGCCGGGGCGGTAATTCGCATTCGGTTCAGGTGCGGGGTCGCTTGCATGGGTTCAGGCTGCCCCAGAAGGACGGCCGCGGTCAAGCGCTTCCTAGCGCCCTTCCCGCTTGGCGAGAAAAGCCAGCCGCTCCAGCAGATGCACGTCCTGCTCGTTCTTCAAAAGCGCGCCGCACAGCGGTGGAATCAGGCTGCGGGCGTCCTTGGCGCGCAGGGTCTCGGGGTCCACGTCCTCGACCATCAGCAGCTTGATCCAGTCGAGAAGCTCCGAGGTGGAGGGCTTCTTCTTGAGACCCGGCACTTCGCGCAGGCTGTAGAACAGCGACATCGCCTCGCGCAGCAGGTCCTGCTTCAGGCCGGGATAATGGACGTCCACGATCCGCTCCATCGTGTCGCGGTCGGGGAAGCGGATGTAGTGGAAGAAGCAGCGGCGCAGGAAGGCGTCCGGCAGTTCCTTCTCGTTGTTGGAAGTGATGATGACGAGGGGACGCCGGGCCGCCTTGACCGTCTGCCGCGTCTCGTAGACGTGGAACTCCATGCGGTCGAGTTCGAGCAGCAGGTCGTTGGGAAACTCGATGTCGGCCTTGTCGATCTCGTCGATCAGCAGCACGGGGGGTTCCGGCGCCTCGAACGCCTCCCACAGCTTGCCGCGCACGATGTAGTTGCCGATGTCGTGCACCCGCTCCTCGCCAAGCTGGCTGTCGCGCAGGCGGCTGACCGCGTCGTACTCGTAGAGGCCCTGCTGCGCCTTGGTGGTGGACTTGATGTGCCAGGCGAGCAGCGGCTTGTTCAGGGCGCGGGCGACCTCCTGGGCCAGCACGGTCTTGCCGGTTCCCGGCTCTCCCTTCACCAGCAGCGGGCGCTCGAGCGTGATGGCCGCGTTGACGGCCACCATCAGGTCGTCGGTGGCGACGTAGGAATCGGTGCCGGTAAAGCGCATGCCAGTCGGTTCCGCGGTATTGTTCGTTGACCCGCGCATCCTTCCAGCACGGCGGGCGTCATGCAAGACGGAACCGCCACGGGCCGCCCGGCGTTCCCCCGCGGAAGGAGTCCGTCATGGCGACCGATCCGAATTTTTGGCCCGATTATCTGGAACAGCACCGCGACCCGACGAACCGGGCGTTGCACGTCGCCGGCACACTGTCGGCGGCGACCTTGCTGACGGTGGGACTGGCCCGCCGCGACTGGCGGGCGCTCGTGGCGGCACCGCTGGTCGGCTATGGCGCGGCGTGGCTGGGCCATTTCCTGGTGGAGCGCAACCGGCCCAAGACGCTGGACGCGCCGCTGGCCTCGCTGGCCGCGGATGTCCGCATGGCCGGGCTGGCCCTGACCGGACAGCTGGCGCGGGAATACCGACGCTACGGCATTCCCGACCGCCCCGGCCTCGTGATCCGCAGGCACCCGCCGAGCACACCCGCGTTGGAGCCGGTGCACTCGGACGAGAAACGCAGTTAGGAGGCGGCCTTCGCCGAAGGTTTTTAAGAGGCGGCTTTCGCCGCCACGGCCTTCTCGATGGCCTCGACCGCGGCGGGGGCCAGCGCGGCATCCGGACCGCCGGCCTGGGCCATGTCCGGACGGCCGCCGCCGCCCTTCCCGCCCAGGGCCTCCGCACCGACGCGCACCAGATCGACGGCGCTGATCTTGGCCGTCAGGTCGTCGGTGACGCCGACGACGATGGACGCCTTGCCCTCGTTCGACGCGATCAGAACGACCACGCCGGAGCCGACCTGCTTCTTCAGCTCGTCGGCCATCGGCTTCAGGTCCTTGGCCGGCAGGCCTTCGACCACGCGGGCGGCGAACTTGACGCCCGCAATGTCCTTGGCCTCGTTGCCGCCCTCGGCCTTGGCGCCGCCACCCATCGCCACCTGACGGCGGAGTTCGGCCAGCTCGCGCTCCATCTTCCTGCGCTCGTCGACCAGGACGGCGAGGCGGGACGGAACGTCCTCCGGACGGACCTTCAGGACGGATGCCGCCTCGGTCAGCAGATGGTCGCGCTCCGACAGCCACGCCTTGGCGCCGGTGCCGGTCAGCGCCTCGATGCGGCGCACGCCGGCGGCGACGGCGCCCTCGGCGACGATCTTGAACAGGCCGATGTCGCCGGTGCGGCGGACGTGGGTGCCGCCGCACAGCTCGATGGAATAGTCGCGGTCCAGCTCACCGTGCGGGCCGCCCATGGAGACGACGCGCACCTCGTCGCCGTACTTCTCGCCAAACAGCGCCATGGCGCCGGATGCGCGGGCTTCGTCCGGAGACATCAGACGGGTGACGACCTCGCTGTTGCCGAGGATGCGGCGGTTCACCTCGTCCTCGACCGCGGCGATGTCCGCCGGGGTCAGGCCGGTCGGCTGGCTGATGTCGAAGCGCAGGCGCTCCTGGGCGACCAGCGAGCCCTTCTGGGTGACATGCTCGCCCAGGCGGCGGCGCAGCGCCTCGTGCAGCAGGTGGGTGGCCGAGTGGTTGGCACGGATGGCCGAACGGCGCTCCGTGTCAACGCGCAGTTCGACCACGTCGCCGACCTTCAGCGTGCCCTTGGTGACCGTGCCGACATGGGCCCAGACGGCGCCCAGCTTCTTCTGGGTGTCGGAGACGGCGACCTCGGTGCCCTCGGCGGAGAAGATCACGCCGGCATCGCCGACCTGACCGCCCGACTCGCCGTAGAAGGGCGTCTGGTTCACGATGACCAGCACCTCGTCCCCGGCGGCGGCCTGCTCGACGCGGGCGTCGCCCTTGACGATGGCGGTCACCTTGCCCTCGGCGACCTCGGTGTCGTAGCCGAAGAACTCCGTGGCGCCCAGCTCGTCCTTCAGCTCGTACCACAGCTTCTCGGTCGTCGCCTCGCCCGAGCCGGCCCAGGATTCGCGGGCCTTGCGGCGCTGCTCGTCCATGGCGGCCTTGAAGCCGCTCTCGTCGACCGGGCGGCCCTGGGTGCGCAGCACGTCCTGGGTCAGGTCGAGCGGGAAGCCGTAGGTGTCGTACAGCTTGAAGGCGACGTCGCCGGGCAGCGGCTGCCCCTCGCCCAGGCGCCCGACCTCGTCCTCCAGCAGGCGCAGGCCGCGCTCCAGCGTCTGCTTGAAGCGGGTCTCCTCCAGCTTCAGCGTCTCGACGATCAGGGCGCGGGCGCGGTTCAGCTCCGGATAGGCGTCGCCCATCTGCTGGATCAGCGCCGGAACGAGGCGGTGCATCAGCGGCTCGCGCGCGCCGATCATGTGGGCGTGGCGCATGGCGCGGCGCATGATGCGGCGCAGCACATAGCCGCGGCCCTCGTTCGACGGCAGCACGCCGTCGGCGATCAGGAAGCAGCAGGAGCGCAGATGGTCGGCGATGACGCGGTGCGAGACGGCGTGCGGGCCGTCCGGCGCGGTCTTCGTCGCCTCGGCGGAGGCCACGATCAGCGCCCGCATCAGGTCGATGTCGTAGTTGTCGTGCTTGCCCTGAAGCACGGCGGCCAGACGCTCCAGCCCCATGCCGGTGTCGATCGACGGCTTCGGCAGGGCGATCAGGTCGTCGGGACCGCGCTGCTCATACTGCATGAACACGAGGTTCCAGATCTCGATGAAGCGGTCGCCGTCCTGGTCGGGCGAGCCCGGAGGACCGCCGGCGATGTGCGGGCCGTGGTCGAAGAAGATCTCCGAGCAGGGGCCGCAGGGACCGGTGTCGCCCATGCGCCAGAAATTGTCGTCGGTCGGGATGCGGATGATGCGGTCGTCCGACAGGCCGGCCACCTTGCGCCAGATCCCCGCCGCGTCCTCGTCGGAGCTGTGGACGGTGACCAGCAGCTTGTCCGCCGGCAGCCCGAACTCCTTCGTCACGAGGTTCCAGGCGAAGGCGATCGCGTCGTCCTTGAAATAGTCGCCGAACGAGAAGTTGCCCAGCATCTCGAAGAAGGTGTGGTGCCGCGCCGTGTAGCCGACATTGTCCAGGTCGTTGTGCTTGCCGCCCGCGCGCACGCATTTCTGCGAGGTGGTCGCGCGCGAATAGGGACGCTGCTCCGCCCCGGTGAAGACGTTCTTGAACTGCACCATGCCGGCGTTCGTGAACATCAGCGTCGGGTCGTTGCGCGGAACCAGCGGCGACGACTCCACGATCTGGTGGCCGTTTTTCGCGAAAAAGTCCAGGAACGTGCGGCGGATGTCGTTGGCGGTCTTCATAGGCTGTCCAGGCTCCGGCTACGGTCGGCTACAATCGGCGGCGCGGCCTTGTTCGCGGCCGAACCGTGCTTTTAACGTGACTTGCGGTGGCTGTCCACAGAGTGCCCGCGACGGGCTCCCACGCGGCGACAGGCCGCGTGGACGGAGCGCCACACATTTGCATGATCGTCGGCGAGGACGGGCGGTGGATGACCACCGCCCCGCCGCTCAGAAGGAGATGAGAGGATGCGGAAAATCCTCGAACTCCTGATCCTGCTGTTGCGGGCGCTCAAGCTGCTGCTTGAGATCCTGAACCGCTAGGACCGGGCCGGCGGWCGGGTGCTGGAACACCCGTCCGCCCAGCCTGAATGTAAGGTCTTTCCAGCCGTCCGGCAAGACGGCGAAAGCCCCTTCCCGGCGGACCGGAGAGGGGCTTTCACGCAGCGAAACCGGCTTGCCGCCCGGGATCACTCCGGGGTCGCGGCCTCGCCGTCGGCTTCCGGAGTGCCCATCATCGCGTCGGCGACGAGACCGGCGTTGCCGCGGATCTTCGCCTCGATGGAGTCGGCCGCCGCCGGGTTGTTGCGCAGGTAGTTCTTGGCGTTCTCGCGGCCCTGGCCGATGCGGGTGCCGTCATAGCTGAACCACGCGCCCGACTTCTCCACCACGCCGGCCTGGATGCCGAGGTCGAGAAGCTCGCCCACCTTCGACACGCCCTCGCCGTACATGATGTCGAACTCGACCACGCGGAACGGCGGGGCCATCTTGTTCTTCACCACCTTCACGCGGGTCTGGTTGCCCACCACCGTCTCGCGGTCCTTGATCGCGCCGATGCGGCGGATGTCCAGGCGAACGGAGGCGTAGAACTTCAGCGCGTTGCCGCCGGTGGTCGTCTCCGGGTTGCCGAACATCACGCCGATCTTCAGGCGGATCTGGTTGATGAAGATCACCAGGCAGTTCGACTTGGAGATGGAGCCGGTCAGCTTGCGCAGCGCCTGGCTCATCAGGCGGGCGTGCAGGCCGACGTGGCTGTCGCCCATCTCGCCTTCCAACTCGGCGCGCGGCACCAGGGCGGCGACGGAGTCGACCACCAGCACGTCGACGGCGCCGGAGCGCACCAGCGTGTCGGCGATCTCCAGCGCCTGCTCACCCGCGTCGGGCTGGGAGATCAGCAGATCGTCGATGTTCACGCCCAGCTTGCGGGCGTAGGACGGGTCGAGCGCGTGTTCCGCGTCCACGAAGGCGCAGGTGCCGCCGTTCTTCTGGGCCTGGGCGATGGCGTGCAGCGCCAGCGTCGTCTTGCCCGAGCTTTCCGGCCCGTAAATCTCGACGATGCGGCCGCGCGGCAGGCCGCCGATGCCCAGCGCGATGTCGAGGCCAAGAGAGCCGGTGGAAACGACCTCCGTCTCGACCGTGTTCTCGCGGGCGCCGAGCTTCATGATCGAGCCCTTGCCAAAGGCGCGCTCGATCTGCGCCAGAGCGGCATCCAGGGCCTTCTGCTTATCCATGGAATCCTTCTCGACCAAACGAAGCTGTGCGGACGACATGCCCGTCTCCCCTTGTTAGATCACATCCGCGGCCCCAGGGCCAACGATCTCACCAACGGTCATTCGGTGAGAGGGAATGTACCAGCTTTGTTCCTCTCCGCAAAGCCCTAAGTTCCGCGAATGTTCTCGTCCGAATGTAGGAACGATCCGCCGCCGCGCAACGGAATTCCAACTGCGGCGTTCAAGAAGGGAAGCCTCGCCAACAACGCCCAAAAAAGCCGGACATGAACACAGCCCATTCCACGCTCGACCGCATGATCGACCGCCTCACGACACAGCGTGTGGCGCTCGGCTGGGCCGCCGGCTGCGTCGCGGGGAGCCCTGGTCTGGTGATGGAGATCGGTCTGGGGAAGGGCCGCACCTACGACCATCTGCGCAGCCTGTTCCCACCGCGCGACATCCTGGTGTTCGATATGGGAGCGCGCGTTCCCGCCTCCCTGCGTCCGGACGATGACCGGCTGTTCCTCGGTGACTTCCGGGACACGCTGCCCGCCGCGACGGAGCGCTTCCGCGGTGCGGTGCGGCTGGCCCATGCCGACATCGGCAGCGCGCGGGAGGGCGAGGAGGAGGGCATCCGCAACTGGATTGGCGGGCTGATCGAACCCTTCCTGGCACCGGACGCGCTGGTTCTGTCGGACCGCCCGATCGGCGCGGGGCGTCGCGGCTGGGAGCCGGTCGACGTACCGGGAACGGAACGCTGGGCCTATCACGGCTGGCGCGTCGGATAGGCGCCACCGTCATCCACGCCGCTACTTCCCGTCCCGGATGACCTCCTTCACCTTGGAGGCAAGCTGCTTCAGGGAGAAGGGCTTGGGCAGGAAATGCGCGACCTCGACCCCGTCGATCTCGCCCAGCCGATCCTCGGCGTAGCCGGAGATGAAGATGACGCGCATGTCGGGCCTCATCTGCCGGACATGGCGGGCCAGGGTCGGGCCGTCCATCTGCGGCATCACCACGTCGGTGATCAGCAGGTCGATGCGGTTGCCGTCCGTGCCGAGCTGCTGCAACGCCGCCTCGCCGTTCTTGGCCTCCAGCACCTGATAGCCCTTGTTGCGGAGCGCGCGGGCGGAGAAGACGCGCACGGCGTCCTCGTCCTCCACCAGCATGATGGTGCCGGAGCCGGTCAGGTCGCTGCCGCGCCGCTCGCGCGGCTCGCCCTGGTCGGGACGGGCCTCGCCCTTGTGGCGGGGCAGCAGGATGGTGAAGGTCGTCCCCTCCCCCTTCTCCGATTCGACCAGCACGAAGCCGCCGGTCTGGCGGACGATGCCGTAGACGGTGGACAGCCCCAGCCCGGTGCCCGACCCCACGCCCTTGGTCGTGAAGAAGGGCTCGAAGATGCGCTGGAGATTCTCCTTGGGGATGCCGCAGCCGGTGTCGATCACCTCGATGGACACATAGTCGCCGGGCGGAATGGTCTCGTGCTCGCGGCGCTGCGCCTGCTCCACCACATGGTTGGAGGTGACGATGGTCAGCCGCCCGCCCCCGGCCATGGCGTCGCGCGCATTGACCACGAGGTTGATGATCACCTGTTCCAGCTGGTTCTGGTCCACCTTCACATAGCCGATGTCCCGGCCATGGAGCATCTTCAACTCGATGTTCTCGCCGATCAGCCGGCGCATCAGGTTGCCAAGCTCGGCCAGGACGTCGGTCACGCTCAGGATGCGCGGCTGAAGCGTCTGCTGGCGCGAGAAGGCCAGGAGCTGCCGCACGAGGTTGGCCGCGCGGTTGGCGTTCTGCTTGATCTGCATGATATCGCTGAAGGACTGGTCACCCGGCTTGTGGCGCAGCAGCAGCAGATCGCAGAAGCCGATCATCGCGGTCAGCAGGTTGTTGAAGTCGTGGGCGACGCCGCCGGCCAATTGGCCGACCGCCTGCATCTTCTGCGACTGGGCGAATTGGGCCTCCAGCCCCTTGCGCTCGGTCATGTCGATGAAATGCAGGATCAGCCCCACCGCCCCTTCCGGCCCCACCCCCCCGAGCCGCCGCGCGTAGAGCTGGGCCACCAGTTCCCGCCCGCCGGTCAGCCGCACCTCCAGCGGGGCGGCGGGGTCGGAGCCGCCCTGCACGGCGGTCAGCCGCTCGGTCACCATGGCGCGCTCCGCCGGAACGATCAGGTCGGCCATGGCCAGCCCGAGGACATTGCCGGCCTCGCTGCCGATCAGCGCCAGGAAGGCCTGGTTGCATTCCGCCAACCGCCCGCCCTCGTCCACCAGGGCGATGCCGATGGGCGCGTCCTCGAAAAAGCGCTGGAAGCGCTGCTCGGACAGGCGCAGGGCCTCCTGCCACTCGCGTTCCGGCGTCAGGTCGCGCACGACGGAGCGGGTGTGCGAGACCCGCCCGTCCTCGCTCCTCACCACGCTCTGCGCGACATAGGCCTGGAAACGGCGCCCCTGGAGCCCGTGCATGGCGATCTCGCCGCGCTGCTCCATCCCCCCGCCATCCAGAAGGTCGTAGGGGGCGGAGGCGGTGGGCGGATGGGCCAGCGCATCGTGAAGACGGCGCCCTCCTTCGACCAGATCCTCCGGGGCGCAGCCCAGCCACTTCGCCAGGGTCGCGTTCACAAACTGGAAATGCCCGTCCTGATCCACCGAGAAGAAGCCGATCGGCGCATGGTCCATGAAATCCACGAGCTGGGTCTGCTCGCGCCGGGTCACCTGCTCCAACTCGCGCCGGGCGGTTATGTCCTCGACACGCCACATCACCGCCCCGGCATGCCCGTCGATGGGCTGGCCCTGGATGCGGCGCCATTCGGCGGCGCGCCCCTGCTGGCGGACCGCCAGCTCGATGGAGCCGGAGTAGCCGCCCTTCACCCGTTCGCACAGGCGGCGAAAGGCGTCGGCGCTGTCCGGATCGTCGGCGAACTGGCGCTCGAGCGCACGCAGCGGCGGCTCCCCTTCGCTCCAGCCGGTCAGCGAGCGGAAGGTGCTGTTGACGAAGACCACACGCCCGGCCCCATCGCAGACCAGCTGGCCGGACGGAAGCCCCTCCAGCGCGCTGCCCAGCAGGGAGCCGACGCGGGCCACCCGCCGCCGTGCACGGACCATGCGGATCGCCAGGACCAAGGCTCCTGCACCCGCGGTGGTCAGCCCGGCCCAGGCCAGCGGGTCGCGGTCCAGAACCMCCCCCGCCCCAGCCGCGGCCAGCCCGGCCAAAAGAAGGACCGCCAACGCTCCCGTGGCGAACGCGCTGCCCGGCCGTTCCCCCATCCCCGCGACACCAACGGTGCGGCGTCCGGCGGGAGCGCTGTCGGCAAAGGAAGAGGTCGTGTCGTCCACCGGAACTCCAGGTCAGCCGTTCGCTGCAAGGAAAGGTCCGGGAACGGTCCTCAGTTCCGCACCGCGCGTCCTTTCAGCTTGAAGACATAGGTAATGACTTCCGCCACGGCGCGATAGTGCTCGGACGGAACCTCCTCGTCGATATCGCATGCGGCATAGAGCGCACGGGCGAGGGGCGGGTTCTCCATCACCGGTACGCCGTTTTCCTCGGCAATCTCGCGGATCTTGAAGGCGACGGCGTCGGCGCCCTTCGCCACCACCATCGGGGCACCCATGGTGGTGGAGTCGTATTTCAGCGCGACGGCGAAGTGGGTCGGGTTGGTCACCACCACGTCGGCGTCGGGCACCGCCGCCATCATGCGCTTGCGCGCCCGCTCGAACCGCAGCTGGCGGATGCGCCCCTTCACATGCGGGTCGCCTTCGGCCTGCTTGTGCTCGTCCTTCACCTCCTGCTTGGTCATGCGCATCTTCTTGTCGAAGCTGTGGCGCTGCCAGAACAGGTCGGCCCCGGCGATCAGGGTCAGGATGGCCAGCACGCCGGCCAGCAGCCGGAAGGTCAGGCCGTCCATCTCGCGGAGCAGCAGCATCATGTCGATGCCGATGAAATGCTCGATGGTGAGCATCATCGGCTGGAGCGCGATGTAGGCGACGACGCCGACCACCGCGACCTTCGCCAGGCTCTTCAGAAGATCCACGCCCTTCTGGGCGCTGAACAGGTTGGCGATGCCGGAGATCGGGTTCAGCTTCCCGAACTTCGGCGAGATCAGCTCCCAGGAGACGTTGAAGCCCTTCTGCCCGATGGTGCCGAGCACGCCGGCAAACAGAAGGAACAGAATCGGCAGCCACAGCGCCCACAGGATGTCCTTCATCACCCGCATCAGCACCGCGCCGACCCCGCCCTGGTCCATGGGGATCTGGTCCAGGTTCTCGAAGAAGAAGTTCAGGCGGGGCACCATGCCCTTCAGCGTTTCGGGCAGGGTCGTGACCAGGATCACCAGCGCGGCGGCGATCATCAGCCAGTTGCCGATTTCCTGGGTCATCGCGTACTGGCCCTGCTTGTGGGCCTCGTCGAGCTTCTTTTGCGTCGGATCTTCTGTTTTGGATGCGTCATCCGCGTCTTCGGACACCGGCTCTCTCCCCGCTCAGCCCGGTCTCAGGAAATCGACGAAGGCGGCCTCGAAATGGGTCAGCCAGAACATCATCATGGCGGCCAGCGTCAGGGCGAACATGAACAGCCCCATCGCGACCTGGAGCGAGGTGAACAGGAAGAACACCTGGATCTGCGGCGCCAGCTTGTTCAGAAGCCCCAACGCCAGCGCGAACAGCATGCCGGAGATCAGGAACGGCGCCGCCATCTGCACGCCGAGCATGAAGGACTTGCCGACCAGCTGCCCGACCACGTTCGCCATGTCGTCGATGGGGATCGCCGCGCCCGGCGCGAAGGTGGAATAGCTGTCCACCACCGCCATGATCAGCAGATGGTGCAGGTTGGTGATGAAGATCAGCAACAGCCCCAACCACCCCATCAGGGCGCCGGGCAGCGATCCCTGCGACGCCATGGCCGGGTTGAACATCTGGGCGTTCGACAGGCCGGACTGAAGCGCGATGATCGTGCCCGCCACTTCCAGCGCGCCCATCAGCAGGCGGGCGACGGTGCCCATGAAAATGCCGACGGTCACCTCGCCGGCGATCAGGACGAACAGGCGGAAGATGTTGTCGGGGATCGGCGGCATGCGGTCGCCCAGAACCGGCGCCACCAGAACGCTGACCGCGACGGAAAAAAGAAGGCGCGTGCGGGTGGAAACGAAGGCGTCGCCGATGGTCGGCATGATGCTGAAGGCCGTTCCGACGCGCGCGAAGACCAGCAACCAGAGGAAGATCTGGTCGCCCAGAAACTGCTGGAGCAGGTTCATCCGCCGCCGCCGGGCAGGTTTCCGGCGTTGGGGACGCTGTTGGCTCCGGTGCCGATGGCGACGATGCGGTCGGCGACCTCATGCTCGAAGAAGGAGCGCAACTCGCCCAGCATGAAGGGCATCAGCAGAATCGACAGGCCGAAAACCAGCAGGACCTTCGGCACCATCGCCAGCGTCTGCTCGCTGATCTGGGTGACCGCCTGGAACACCGAGATGACCGTGCCGACCACCATCATGGCGACCAGCACCGGCGCCACCACGAACACCAGCGTGACGATGGAGGTGCGGCAGATCTCGATGACGTCGGTTTCGCTCATGATGCTTCGCTCGGGGCGCTTTCGCTCAAGGAAGGGAAGCCGCCATCAGATCGGCATGCGCAGGATTTCCTGATAGGCAGACATCACCTTGTCGCGCACGGTGGTGACGGTTTGCAGAGTCACCTCGGCGTTGGTGACGGCCTGGACCACGTCGGTCAGATCGGCCTGCCCCACGGCGGCCTTGGCGGTCATCGTCTCGCCCTGCTTGAGGTCGCCGATGACCTCCTTGGCGGTCTGCTCCAGCACGTCGCCGAAGCTGACGCCGTTGCGCGGGGCCATGCCCGGTCCGGTGGTGGAGGCGGCCGTGTTCGCGTAGGCCGCGGCGGCGTTGATCGGGTTGATCATGGGACGTGCGTCCTTCCTTTAGAAATGCGTCGCCGCGTCAGGCGCGGAGGATGTCGATGGTGCGCGTCAGCATCTGGCGCGCGCTGTCCACCGCCGAGAGGTTGGCTTCGTAGGAGCGCTGCGCCTCGCGCATGTCCATCGCCTCGACCACCGAGTTGACGTTGGGCAGCAGCACGTAGCCATCGGCGTCCGCGGAGGGGTGCGATGGGTCGTAGCGCCGCTCGAAGTCCTTCTTGTCCACGTCGATCTTGGCGACGCGGACGAGATCGACCCCCATCTGGCGGTCCAGAGCGTTCTGGAACATCACGACCTTGCGCCGGTAGGGCAGATCGCCCGGCGTTTCCGCCGTGGTGTTGGCGTTGGCCAGATTTTCCGCGATGGTCTTCAGACGGGTGCCCTGCGCCTTCATGCCGGACGCGGACACCGCCATCGACGTGTAGAGATCCATGTTCCGCCTCCTTCGCCCAAACCCTGCCACCACGAACCCTGCCGCCCCGAACCCCGCCGCTCCTTAACCGCCGCTGCGGATGGAGGACCGGAGCAGGTTGACCTGCTTCTTGTAGAGGTTCGTGATCGTCTGAAAATCCATGCCGGTCTGCCCCTGCTTCAGCATCTGCTCCTCCAGGACCACGTTGTTGCCGTCCGGCGCCGTCTCGTAGGGATTGCGCTGGCGCTGCTCCTGGTTCAGCCCGCCCGCGCCGCGCGTCCCCTGGAGGTGAGAGGCGTTGGTCGCGCTGGGCTGAAGGCGGCGGCTGTCGGACAAGGCGTCGCGGAAGGTGAAGGGCTTCAGGTCCCGGCCCTTGTAATCCGGCGTGTCGGCGTTCGCGATGTTCTGCGCGAGCACGTTCTGGCGTTCGGTCAGCCAGCCCATCTTGCGCGACATCAGCTTGAAGAGGCCGAGATTCTCGAGATTCATCGCCGGGTTCCGGTCTGAGGGCCTGCCGCCCGGACGCGCGAAAGGGCGCAGCAAGGCGGGCGGGATGCATCACAGCATTCCGATCTTCCGCCGTTTCAGTTAATCAAAGATGAATCCCACCCACGGCATCGCTCCGTCCTTTGCCGCCACGCTTGAGCTTCATGCTTCGTTAAGCATGTTCCGCCAGGATACACCCATCGACACAGGCCATCCGGCAGGAGCCCCTTGTCCGAGCCGACTCCCAACCACCGCCCTCTCCCCAACCGGCCCGTCGCGGTCGCGTTGAAGTATGAGCTGGGCGACCAGTCCCTGCCCCGCGTGGTCGCCACCGGCAAGGGTCATGTGGCCGAACAGATCCTGGAACTGGCCTTCGCCAACGGCGTGAAGGTGCGCGAGGATGCCGACCTCGTGCAGATCCTGTCGGCGGTGGACATCGATTCGGAAATTCCCATCGAGGCCATCGCCGCCGTGGCCGAGATCCTCGCTTACGTCTACCGCGCCAACGGCACGCTGCCGCCGTCTGCGGAACCGGCCACCGGAGAGGCTCCGTGACAAAGACCGCGACGCTCCGCCGGGACATCCAGGCTCTGGCCGCCGCGCTGGAGGAGACCCGCGACCAGATGGAGGCCGGACTGACGGCGGACCTCACCGGGCTCGACACCCGTGTCGCCGCCCTGTGCGCCGAGGCGCAGTCCGCCCGCGGCGACGCCGAACTGGCCGCCGCCCTGGAACGCCTGCTCCCCACGCTGGACGCCGTCGCCACGGCGCTGACCCGCCAGAGGGAAACGCTGGCCGCCGCCGCCGAGGGACGCCACGATCCCCATTCGGCGCGTCAGCGCGCCAGCGCCGTTTACGGCCGCAGTGCCCCCGCCGACCTCCCGTCCGACCCGCCGGCCACGCCGTCCCGACAGAGCTGACCTGATCCATGGGCCTCGACCAGTACATCCAATTCGTTCTCGCCCTCGCCTTCGTCATCGCGCTGATCGTGCTGGTGGCCTGGGTGATGCGCCGCATCGGTTTCGGTGGCATGACCGCCACGTCGGGGCGCCAGCGCCGGCTGGGCGTCGTCGAGGTGCTGCCGCTCGACGGCAAGCGCCGGCTGGTGCTGGTCCGCCGCGACGACCGTGAGCATCTGCTGCTGCTGAGCGCTTTCGGCGACCAGGTGGTCGACCAGACGCCACGCGGCGGCTTTTCGGGTGCGATGGCCGAGGTTTCCGCCCCGCCGCCCGCCGCCCCGCCGCCCGCCGGGGACCGGTCGTGAAGACCGGCACGGGCATGACCAGACGTCTGACCTTTGCCGGCCTGCTGGCGTTGGCGATCGGGGTTGCCGGGGCGCTGGCCGCCGGGCCGGCGCTGGCGCAGAGCATGACTTTCGACCTGGGCGACGCCGGGGGATCGACCACCGGGCGCATCGTCCAGATGGTCGCGCTCATCACGGTGCTGTCACTGGCGCCGTCGATCCTGATCATGATGACGGCCTTCACCCGCATCGTGATTGTGCTGTCCTTCCTGCGCTCGGCGCTCGGCATCCAGCAGGTCCCGCCGAACACGGTGCTGATGTCGCTGGCGGTCTTCCTGACCTTCTTCGTCATGGCCCCGGTGTTCGAGCGGTCCTACAACCAGGGCATCCAGCCGCTGATCAACCAGGACATCGACGAGACGGAGGCGTTCCGCCGTACGGTCGCCCCGCTGCGCGAGTTCATGCTGAAGCACACCAGCGAGAAGGACCTGCGCCTGTTCATGGACATGGCGCGCATCGAGAACGTGACGGACGCCGAACAGACGCCGCTGCACGTGCTGGTTCCCGCCTTCATGATCTCGGAGATCAAGCGGGCCTTCGAGATCGGCTTCCTGCTGTTCCTGCCCTTCCTGATCATCGACATGGTGGTGTCGTCCATCCTGATGTCGATGGGCATGATGATGCTGCCGCCGACCATGGTGGCGATTCCGTTCAAGATCATCTTCTTCGTGCTGGTCGACGGCTGGTACCTGATCGCCGGGTCGCTGGCCCGCAGCTTCGGCACGCTCTGAACAGGGGGGGCACGGTTTCCGGCACAGATCGTCGCAGGTGAAACGGCCTGCGGACGGGCGCATCGGCTTGCGCTAGTATCGGATCCGGGAAGAGCGTAAGAGGATCGGCCCGCGCGAGCGCACCGACCGCCGCCGTACCCGCAGCTTGTGGCTTTCTCGTCCCCCGCTCGGACTCCCAACGGACCCCCTCCACGTCCCACATGTCAGACACGACCCTGAAAGCCGCGGCACCCGACAAGGGCAGGCTGGCCGCGCTCACCCTCGGTGCGCTTGGCGTCGTTTACGGCGACATCGGCACCAGCCCCCTCTATACGCTGCGCGAATGCTTCTCGCCGGAGCACGGGCTCGCCCTGACGCCGCAGAACATCCTCGGCATCATGTCCATGGTCTTCTGGGCGCTGGTGCTCGTGGTCACGGTCAAATACGTGCTGTTCGTCATGCGGGCCGACAACAAGGGCGAGGGCGGCATCCTGGCCCTGCTGGCGCTGGCGACCAACAGCCGGCCCGATTCCACCGGGCGGCTGTCCGGCCTGATGGCGATGGGCCTGTTCGGCGCCGCCCTGTTCTACGGCGACGGCATGATCACTCCGGCCATCTCCGTCCTCTCCGCGGTGGAAGGACTGGAGGTGGCGCAGCCGGCGCTGGAGCGGGTCGTGGTGCCGGTGACCGTGGGCATCCTGATCGCCCTGTTCGGGATCCAGAGCCGCGGCACCGAGAAGGTCGGCCGGCTGTTCGGCCCGATCATGGTCGCGTGGTTCGCCACGCTGGGCCTGCTCGGCCTGATCGAGCTGGTCAAGGAGCCGCAGGTCCTGGCGGCGCTCGACCCGCGCCACGCCGTGCATTTCTTCGCCTCGAACGGCTGGATCGGCTTCCTTGTGCTGGGCGCCGTCGTTCTGGCCGTCACCGGGGGCGAGGCGCTCTACGCCGACATGGGCCATTTCGGCCGTCGACCCATCAAGGTGGCGTGGCTGGCCGTGGTGCTGCCGGCGCTTCTGCTGAACTATCTCGGCCAGTGCGCCCTGCTGCTGAGCGATCCCGCGGCGGTGCGCAGCCCCTTCTATCTGCTGGTGCCGGAGTGGGGTCTCTATCCGATGATCCTGCTGTCGACCTGCGCGGCTGTGATCGCCAGCCAGGCGGTGATTTCCGGCGTCTTCTCGCTGACCCGGCAGGCGGTGCAGCTCGGCCTGTGCCCGCGGCTGGACATCCGCCACACCTCGCAGGAGGAAGGCGGGCAGATCTACATCCCGCGCGCCAACTGGGGCCTTCTGTTCGCGGTCATCGGTCTGGTCGTCTGGTTCGAGTCCTCCAGCCGGCTGGCGACCGCCTACGGCATCGCGGTGACCGGCGACATGGTCATCACCACCATCCTGGCGCTGGTCGTGGCGCATCGCCGCTGGAACTGGAGCCTGCCGGCTTGTCTGGCGCTGGGCGCGCTGTTCCTCAGCGTCGATCTGGCGCTGTTCCTCGCCAACGCGGT
Organism: Azospirillum sp. P4_B5; assembly: GCF_056402275.1. Classification (NCBI taxonomy): domain Bacteria; kingdom Pseudomonadati; phylum Pseudomonadota; class Alphaproteobacteria; order Rhodospirillales; family Azospirillaceae; genus Azospirillum; species Azospirillum sp. P4_B5. Next base: position 70,610 of record NZ_JBFUHT010000002.1, on the reverse strand, counting down.
GAAGATCCCGCACGGCGGCTGGGTGCCGCTGGTCATCGCCGCGGTGACTCTCGGTCTGATGTCCACATGGCGCCGCGGCCGCGCCGTCCTGAACCGCCGTCTGGCCGAGGATTCCCTGCCGCTCGACGGCTTCATCAAGCGGCATGCCAAATCCACGGACATCCAGCGGGTGAAGGGCACGGCGATCTTCCTGACCTCCAGCGCCGACACGGTCCCGATCGCCCTGCTGCACAACCTGAAGCACAATCAGGTGATGCACGAGCGCATCGTCTTCCTGACCGTGCTGGTCGAGGACGTGCCGCGCGTTCCGGCCAAGGAGCGCGTCGTCCTGGAAGGGCTGGCCGACGGCTTCTACCGGTTGACGGTGCGCTACGGCTTCTCGCAGGAACCGAACATTCCCAAGGCGCTGCGGCTGTGCAAGGCGTTCGGGCTGGAGTTCGACGTGATGACGACCTCCTTCTTCCTCGGCCGCGAGACGCTGATCCCGCGCATCAACCCGCAGATGGCCCAGTGGCGGGAGAAGCTGTTCGTCGTGATGTCGCGCACCGCGGTCAGCGCCACCGACTTCTTCAAGATCCCGCCGAACCGCGTGGTCGAGTTGGGCACCCAGGTCCAGCTTTGAAGGAGCCAGCTCTGAGGGTCCGCCGCCGTGCCAAGGAAAAAGCCCCTTTCCGATGGAAAGGGGCTTTTTCGTGGAAGAGCAGGGTCAGGCTGCGGGCTTGCGTGGTGGATTGACCGGCGCCATCAGCGCCGAAAAACGCTGATCCATGGATTGCAGCCCCGTCAGCATGATGGACATCTGGCCCTTCAATTCACGGAGATCGCCTTCCATGGCACGCTGACGCTCGCCATCAATCCGTTGGGTGGCGATGATCTGGTCCAGCTTCGACAGGATTTCCGATTCACGGTCCATCACCGAATCCCCTGGGACGCATGAATTCCGATGCAAAACCCTAACACGACTTCCCGCCCCGGTCGAATCCGGAGAAGAACCTAGTTGATCGCCGCACTCTGCTTGCCGCGGTAGTTCTTGAGGAACTTCTGGAACACGTCCACCTCGGCGACGCGGGAGCGGACGGTGTTGACGTCGATCAGCCCCAGCGCCTGCTCCGGCCGGGTCAGCACGCGGAAGGCATCGGCGTCGGGACCGTTGGTCATCGCCGAGCCGAACTCCTTGCGCAGCAGGTTCAGGTTCGTGCCGTCCCCGGCCAGCGCCAACGCCACCGCGCGGTTCAGGACGAGCTGCGAGGTCGCCGGGTTGATCGGCTGGGTCGGGGGCGGTGGCGAGCCGATCAGCTTGTTCAGCGCGAAGGCCGCGGCTTCCCACTTCTGGGCGCGCCACGCGATGTCCACCCGCAGCGAGTTGGCCGGCTTGCTGTCGTCCTCGGAGAGCAGCAGCAGCGCTTCGTCGCCACGGCCCAGCTCGGCCAGAGCCTTGGCCTGCATCAGGCGGCGCTCGCCCACCAGATCCGCCGGCAGGTTCGGCACGTTGGACAGCTCCAGCGCGCGCAGCGCGTCCTCCGGCTTGTTGTCGAGCAGGCGGACGGAGGCGAGCCGGGTGCCAACCTGCGCCTTGTCCTCGCCGGACAGGCGGTATTCCACCTGATGCTGCAACAGGTCGGCGGCACGGTTCAGCAGATCCACGGAGATCAGCCGTTCGGCAAGCTGCCGGATCACCTCGTCGCCCGCCTCTCCCACCGGAGTCAGCTCGCGGAACTGGTCGTAGAGCTGGAGCGCCTCGATCGTCGGCAGCTTCTGTGCCCCGTCCTTGTAAAGGTCGGCGAAGATGCGCGACATCTCGCGGGTGATCTCCTCCGCCCGTGGGGTGTCGGCGACCAGGGCGGCGGTATCCTTCATGGCGTTGAAGCCATCGGCGTACTGGCCAGCGGCGATCAGCACCTCGCCCATGCGCTGGCGGATCTGCATTTCCAGCTCGTCGCCGCGCCACGTGAAGGTCAGGCCGGCCAGTTGCTCCGCCGCCGCGGGCGGCGACATGCGGCCTTCGGCCAGTTGCAGGTTCACCAGCGCCAGCCCGGCCTTGGCCCGGTAATAGCGGTCGAGGCTGTTGTAGGAGGCGGTCAGCTGCTCCAGCGCCCGCTCCGGCTCGTTGGCCTGGGCGTAGTAAAGGCCGCGGAGATACTGGACGTCGGGCCGCTCCTCCGCATCCGTGCCGCCGCGCTCGACGATGCGGTCGAGCAGCCGCTTGGCGAAAGGTGCGTCGCCGGTCTTCAGCGCGGCCTCGGCGGCGCGGGCTGCCAGCTTGGTCAGGATCGGGTCGGGGTAGGAATTCAGGATCGGCGCCGCAGCCTTGAAACCGGCCTGGGCCGCGGGCCAATCGTTGCGGTCCGCCGCGATGGCGGCGCGCCACAGCGCGGCCTCGCCGTTGTTGGCGAGATTCGGGTGGGCGAAATCCTCCGCCGCGGCGTCGGTGTTTCCCGCCAGGAACCGCGCGGCCCCGCGCAGCGCGCGGAATTCCGGCCAGCCTTCCAGGTCGGGCTGGGCCTCCTGCAGCACGTCCATCATGCCGATGGCCTCCTGCCCGAAGCCGTTCGCCAGATAAAAACGGGCGAGGTCGAGCTGGGCGCGGGGCCGTTCGGAATCCGGCGCGTTGACGATGTTGAGCTGAAGGTTCTGCCGCGCCTCGGTGTAATGGTCGAGGTCGCCCTTCTTCCAGGCCGGCAGATCGAACAGGCGGCGTCCGGACGGCACCGGCTTCGGATCGGTGGGCGGAGTCAGCGTGTTGGACGCGCCGCCAGGGGACGGCTTCGGCGGAAGCGACGCCGTCTGCGATGCGGCCGGGCGGCTTCCGGCGTCGGCCATGGGCGACAGGTGGAGGCCCCCGGCCGCGGTCACCTCCACCCCCTCCTTGACCGGACGCACGGTGACGGCGTCGGCGATCGGCCGCACGACGACGCCCTGATAGCTGGGCAGGAGTTCCAGGTCGGCGTAGCGGTGCGATTCGGGAACGGCGTTGCCGGGAACCGGCAGCGGAACGATCTGGAGACGGTCGCCGACGTCGGGGTCGGACAGCGTCACCACGGTCGCCGCGTCCGCGGCGCGCACCAGCAGGCGGGCACCCAACAGGAAATCCGGTTCCGGATCGATCTTCAGCTCGAAGGGCGGCGTGCCGGTCAGGCGGCTGGTCGGCGTGATCTTCCAGCTCGTCCCCTGCCGTTCGATCTTCGGCCAGACCAGCGGACCGATCCTGGTGCGGAAGGCGCTCCCCCCGGTGGCCGGAACCGGCTCGATCGCGCCGACCGTTCCGGCTCCGCCACCGATGGCCTTACCGGCACCGATGGGCAGGGGCTTGTCGAACACGATGTAGAGATGCCCGGCGCGCGGGTAGACGGCGATGGACGCCGGGCCACCCGCGTCGAAGACCAAGGTCGGCCCCTGCGGCTCGGCTTTCGCCGGATCGGGTTTGGCGGCGTCGGCTTTGGCGGTTTCGGGCTTCGCGGGCGCGGCCGCGACCTCCTTCGCCGGGGGAGGCGCCGCAACCGGCTTGGCGACGGCCGGGGGTGTTGCCGCGAGCGGTGGCGCAGCGGCTTCGGCGGAGGGCGGACGCACGGTGGTCGTGGTGGCGCCGGGCGGCGGCGCACTCGCCGCATCGCTCGTCGGCAGACCGGCGCGCGTGCCTGGATTCTGCACGTCGATCACCACGGAGCGGCCCGACTTGCTGTCCTTGACCTCGGCGTCCTGCGGCACGGCGAAGGTGACGGCCAGCGCGCCGTTGGCCTGCCGGAACTGCTCCACGTTCTGGATGTTGCGCAGCGTCGCCTTGGCCACCGGCGCTAGGTCGGCGGTGCCGTTGCGGTCGAACAGCAGCGTGGCCGACGCGCCGTCGCGGCGCAGCGTGTAGTTGGCGCCCTCCGGCCAGGTGAAGGACAGGCGGCTTTGTTCCGGCGTATCGGCCGCGCTGACCGTCACCCGCCCTGCGGAACGCGCCGGAGCGGGTGCGGCCGGTGTCTCGGCCTTGGCGGCTGGAGCGGGGGATTGGGTTGGCGTCTGGCTCTGGGCCTGGGCCGGCGCCTCCGCGGCGGGGGTCAGGTCGAGCGCCACGGCGTTGCCGTTGCGGAAGCTCTTCACCGTCACCGGCCGCTTTAGGTCGAAGGTCACCGTCTTGCCGTCGCCGCCGATCCTCACCCCGGACAGATAGCCGGGCAAGGCCGACACCGCACGGTCCAGCGCCGCGTTGATCGGCTCGTCGAAGCGGACGATCAGCGTGTCGCCCTCCACCGACGCGCTGTAGCCGGTCTGGCGCGGCCAGTCGAAAACCATGCGCCCGAAGGTCTTGTGGGTGGCGGCGCGCACCGGAACGTCGACGGCCCAGGCAGCGGGCGAGACGGCGACCTGGGCGGCGAGCAGAGCCGTGGCGGCCACGAAGCCGCTCAGCCAGCGCCGATATGCCCTGCCCCGCCCCATCCGTTTCACTCCTCCGGCTCCGCATCGGTGGCCGCCCCGGACACGGGCGGCCCCGCCGTCTCCTCGCGCACCACCACATCGACCCGCGCGCCGCCGGGCACCGGATCGATGCCGGGCGCTTCGCTCATCAGGCTGCGCGCCACGAGGTCGCGCTTGTAGCCCGTCTCGCGCAGCAGCGCCGCAACGGCAACCGCGCGCGTCAGGGCGCGTTCCCAGGCCAGCCCCGCGGACTGGTCCTCCCGCTCGGCGTGGCCGACCACCTCGATCCGGTTGCCGATCCGGCCCACCGCCGCGCCCAGCAGATACAGCACGCGCCGCCCCTGGTCGGTGAAGCTGCCGCCGGTCGGATCGAACATCACATGGGCCGGCAGGCCGATCACCACGCGGTCGTCCTCCCGCCGCACCTCCACCGCCGCCAGATCCTCGTTGGCCGCGGTCTGGGTACGAAGCAGGGCGCTGAGATAATCCAGGTTGATCGCCGAATATGACTCCACCGTGGCGGCGTTGAAAGCGGCCTTCGGCTCGGGCGGCGTCGCGGAGGGCGTCACCGCGGTGGAGCGGGCCGACGACAGCGACTTGACCAGCCCGGTCCAGCGCTGCGCCTCCGGCTCGCTCATCGAATACATCAGAACGAAGAAGGCGAGCAGCAGCGACATCAGGTCGGTGAAGCTGATCAGCCAGATCGTCCGGTTGTGGCCGCCGCTCTTGTCCTCGGCCTTGGGCAGCTTGGGGAGGCGGATCATCGGCGCCCTCCCCCCGGCAGATCGTCCATGGCGCGCAGGCTGAACAGCAGGCGGACGGCCCCCGGCGCACCGCGCTCGATGCCCACCGTCACCGCGTCCGCCGGCGCCCCATCGGCGATCAGCAGCCGGGCCAGCGCGCCGGCCCGCACCACCGGGCCGGGCGGCTGGCTGGGACCGCCCGCCGGGCCGATGGACAAAAGCGCGTCCAGCTCGATCCGCTCGCCGGGCCGGTTCTGCAACAACGCGTCGGCCACCCGGTCGATCAGGCCGATGCGGTCCGGGCGCAGGTCCGCCGTGCCGGGCAGGAACAGCTCGTCGGCGGGCAGGCGCACCTCCAGCAGCCGGCCCGGCGTGACGCTGTCCACCTTCGCCACGGCGATGGCGGTGGCGAACAGGTTGCCCAGGCCGTCCAGCCGCTGCACGGCGAAGACGGTGCCGGCGCGCGAGGCCAGCGGGTCGGCCGGCTCGCGCAGGCGGGGGTCGATGTAGAAGGCGGGGAAGCTGCGCTCCAGCGACACCAGAACCGTGCGCACCCGCTGGGCGGTCTGCACGGACTGGGCGTTCAGAACGATGAAGAAGACGAGCAGCAGCAGGAACAGCGACAGCAGAAGCACGACGCTTCCGTTGTTCGGGTTCGGCCGGCTGCCCGACAGGTCCGGCTTCCTGTGGCCGGGCGCAGCCATGGGATTAGTCGAAGCTCGCCAGCAGACGGTCGATCTCGTCCTGGTCCATGGCGGCGCTGGTCATCTGCGGCCCGTGCAGCAGCCCGGCCTCCGGATCGTCCGCCGGACGGTCGGTGGCGAAGTTCGGCGACGAATCGGTGTGAACCTCGGCCGCGGCGACCGCGGCGGCGGGGCGAGTGTGGTTCTGCCGGACTTCGTCGCCGAAGGCCGCGACGATCATGTCCACCTTCGATTCGATGTGCTTGAGCGTGCGCACGACCTTGGAAATGCGCTGGCCGGTGATGTCCTGGAAGTTGCAGGCCTCGAAGATCTTGGTCACCTGCTCGGTCAGCTTCGCGGAGTTCTCCGGGTCGATCTGGCCGGAAATGCCGGTGATGACGTCGCAGGCGTCGAAGATGGCGAAGGTCGCCTGCTCCGTGGCGCCGACGACGGCATCCAGCTCATCGGTGGCGTTGGGGATGTGCTGGTCGCGGATTTCCGCGGGCTGGAGCGCCGCCAGCTCATGCTTTGCACTCTCGATGAAGCGTGCGAGATCCACCACCTCCTTGTACAGGCGCAGGTCGGTGGCGGAAATGTCGCCGTCCATGCTGCCGAGGATGGAGCGGACGATGTCCGTCACCTCCTCGCGGCTCAGCGGCTGGGCCGCTTCGGCATGGGCGGCGTCGAGCTGCTGGCGCAGGAGCTTCTGGTCGGCGAGCAAGGAGGAAACGGGCGGGGCCATGTGCGTTCCGATGTGAGCGTTCCGTGGTCTTGTCCGGCCTGCGTGCGATCGGGTGCGTCGGCCGGCCCGGACGCAGACGCCGGAAGCGGGTTCGACCCAACCTCGCGTCCTCGCACGGCCGCCGCCGACTCGGAGCCTCGTCAGCCTTTCCAACCCTAGTTTCGCTCGGTTAACACGCCGTTAAGCGCCTGAAACGTCGCAACGCAAAGACGGGACGGAATCGCCCAACCGGAAGGAAAGCGGAAGCGTTGTTCTGCGCCCGCGCGCCTTCGACCAACGCTCGCCATTGTCGAACTTTAAAGAGAGCTGCGGCAATTTGTTTCAATCCGAGTCCGCAAACGAACAAAGGGCCGCCTTGGGGGCGGCCCTTCTTCACCGTTGCACCGTGCGACTGTTCCGTCAGGCTGGTGCGCCAATGAAACAGTCAGGGGTGAAACGTTCCGGTAAAACAGTCCCGGCGGTCAGCTGCCGCTGCTCCGCCCGCCACCATGGCTGTGTTCGCCGCCCTTGCGGCCCGCTTCCGATGCACGTTCCGGATCGTTCTTGAAGTTGCCGCCGGACGCCTGACCACCCTTGTGGCCGGCTTCCGACGCACGCTCCGGATCATTCTTGAAGTTGCCGCCGGATGCCTGGCCACCCTTGTGGCCGGCTTCGGAGGCGCGCTCCGGGTCGTTCTTGAAGTTGCCGCCGGAAACCTGGCCGCCCTTGTGGCCGGCTTCAGCCGCACGCTCCGGATCGTTCTTGAAGTTGCCGCCGGAGTGCTGACCGCCCGAGCTACGGCCCTGGTTCTGGTCGTTCATCTTGTCTCCTTCCTTCTTGTTGTTGGGCAAACTTGCGTTGCCCGAACACGCCGGAGCCAACATGAACCGAAGCCGACCGTTGCAGGCCTTCTACCATCCTGACAGTACGTGTACGTATATTCAGTAGATGCGCCGGCGGCGGCGTGTATGACCAACCGCACGGTCATACCCGCCTTCCCGCCACCTCAACCAAAGAGCGTATTCAGTTCCTCGGTGCCGCGGGCACACCGCGCCGCTCGATGAGCGCGGAGGTCAGCTCCTTGGCCTTCAGCGGGTCCATCGCGGCCAGGATCGGCGCCGTCTTGGTTTCCTTCATCTTCTCCACCACCCCCAGCAGGACCGGCATGTCCAGCTCCTCGAAGATGCGGGCGGCCTCCTTGGGCTTCATCGTCTCGTAGATCTTCACGAGGCTCTCGAGCTGGGCGGTCTGCTTCTCGTCGCCCTGGCGCATCAGCTTCTGAATGTCGGTGCGAACCTTGTCCATCTCCTGCACCTTCTGATCGATGCGCTTCTCGGCGGCGGTCAGCAGGGCCTCGCGCTGCTCCAGCTCCTTGGTGCGGCGCTCGATCTCGGCGCGGCGCTCGGCGAAGTGCTGGAGAAGCTCCTCGTTCTTCACCGGGCCGAGGGCGGCGTTGTCCGGCGGCGTCGGGTTGGGCGGCGCGCCGTTGCTGGACCCGCCCTGGGCCGGGGCCGGTTCGGACGAGGGCTTGGCGCCGTTGGCGGCAAGTTGCATCGGCGGGGCCGGAACGGCGCTCTGTCCCTGCGCCAGGGTCGCCGGGAACTCCGGCAGGCGGGCGTCGCGCGTGGTGATCCGCCACAGGTCGCCGACGCGCACTCCCAGCATCAGGACGGCGACGAAGATGGTCAGCGGCAGGATTCGGAACCGCCACGCCTTCATCTTCTCGCGCATGCGCTCCGACAGCGGGCGGCGCGGAACGGCGGGCTTGCGCTTGGCCTTGGGCTTTAGCTTGGCCTTCGGCTTCGCTTTGGCCGCGGCTTGTACGGCGGGTTGCGCGGCACCCTGGGCCGGCGGTTGGCCGGCAACGCTCGGGCTGGTGCGTACGCCGGTCGGGGTGGCCCCGGCCGGCCGGATCACGACCTTGGGCTCCCCGCCCGTTGCGGCGGCCGTGCCCTTCGCGGTGGTGGTGGCGTCGCTCATCCGACCCCCTTGCCGGCGTTCTCGATGGCTTGCAGAAGTTCACGTTCGGCGCGGGACAGGCTCTCGCCCTCGCGCAGGATGGGATCGGGCGCCGGCACCGGGCGGCGCGCCAATGGCTCGGCACGCAGCGGGTCGGCACGCAGCGGCTCGTTCCGGAAGGCGGCGGAACGCAGCGGCGGCAGATCGTCGTGATCGATGTGACCGTCGTCGTGGAGATCGTGGCCGTGGAGATCGTGGCCGTGGAGATCGTGATCGTCGTGGCCAAGATCGTCCTCAACGATCGGGCGCGACGCCACGGGCGGGCGGGCGGCCAAGCCCGGACGCGCCGCCGGACGCACCGCCGGCCCCGATTTCGGCCGCTCCCCACCGACGTTGCCCAGCCGATTGGCCATGGCGTCGGCGGCCTCGATCATGAATTCCAGCTCGTCGCGCAGGGTCTGCGCCTTGGCGACCGTGCGCTGAAGGTCTTCGCCGGTCTCATGGGCCGTCTTCTTCAGACCGCGCACGCCGGTTTCGGCGCGCGACATGGCCTCGTTCAGGCCACGCACCAGCTCGGCCATCTCGCCGCGGCTCTCGCGCAGCTTGATGATCTGCCGATTGAGGATGATCGCGTAGGCGATGGTCGCGGCCAGCAGCCCCACCATCACCAGATCGAGGACGAGCGTGAGGGTCGGGCTCATAGCCGCATGACCTCCTGCTTGGGCAGCTCCCGCTCGATCCGCACGGCGATGTGCCCGCCCTTGCGGCCCATGCGGCCTTGGAACATGGAAACGTCGCCGCAGCGCAGCTCGATGGTGCCGTCCGGCGTGGCGTTCAGAAGGATTCGCGTGCCGACGCGCCAGTTCAGCACATCGTGCAGGGTCATCGTCACCTCGTCCAGCACCGCGGAGATGTCCACGTCGGTGACCAGCAGTTCCGAGGCGAGGTGGGTTTCCCAGATCGAGTCGCGGCCGAACTTCTCACCCATGAACATCTGGAGCAGAAGCTCGCGCACCGGCTCCAGCGTCGCGTAGGGGATCATCAGCTCCAGGCGCCCGCCGCGATCCTCCATGTCGATGCGCAGCTTGACCAGCACCGCCGCGTTGGCCGGGCGCGCGATGGTGGCGAAACGCGGGTTGGTCTCCAGCCGGTCGAAGCGGAAGGTGACGGGCGACAGCGGGTCGAAGGCGGCGGACAGGTCGGACAGCACCACATGGACCATGCGCTCCACGAGGTTGCGCTCGATGGTCGTGTAGGGGCGGCCTTCGATGCGCATCGCCGCGGTGCCGCGCCGCCCGCCCAGCAGCACGTCCACGATGGAGTAGATCAGCGCCGAGTCCACGACCATCAGGCCGTAGTTGTCCCACTCCTCCGCCTTGAAGACGGACAGCATCGCCGGCAGCGGGATGGAGTTCAAATAGTCGCCGAAGCGCACCGAGGAGATCTGGTCGAGGCTGACCTCGACGTTGTCGGAGGTGAAGTTGCGCAAGGACGTGGACATCATGCGGACGAGGCGGTCGAAGACCACCTCCAGCATGGGCAGGCGTTCGTAGTTGACCAGCGCCGAGTTGACCAGCGCCATGATGCCGGAGTTGTCGCCGTCCCCGGCCCCGCCCTGGTCGAAGCCGAGCAGGCTGTCGATCTCGTCCTGGTTCAGGACGCGGGTCGAACCGCCGCCGCCCATGTCCGCCATGTCGCCCATGTCGCCGCCGTCTTCGGCGAGGGCGGCCCATTCGGCGGCAAGGCGTTCTTCTTCGCTCAGTTCCTCGGTGTTGCTCATGGCCCGTTTCCGCCGCCCCTACTGGACCAGCATTTCCTTGAACAGAACGTCCTTGACCTTCACCGGATGGGCGGACGCGGTGATCCGCATCAGCAGCTCCTGGCGCAGGCGGTACATGCCCGCCGACCCCTTCAGGTCCTCGAGCCGCAGTTCGCGCAGATAGACCTGGAAATTGTCGATGATGCGCGGCAGCACATGCTCGATCGCCGGTATGTCCTCGCCCTTCGCGAGCTGGATCGAGATCTTGATCTTCAGGAAGGCCGGACGCTTGCCGCTGCTGTTGAGGTTCACCAACATGTCCGGCAGGTCGTAGAAGACCGGCGCCGCGTGGGGATCGGGCTGCGCCGGTTCGGCCGGCACCTCCGCGTGCTCCTCCTTCTTGCCGAGCAGCGAATCGAGCAGGCCGCTGAAATACACGCCCGCACCGGCGCCGATCAGCAGCACCAGCGGCAGGATGACGAACAGGACCAGTTTCTTGCCGCTGAATTTCTTGCGCGGCAGGCCATCGGTCGGAACGTCGTCTTCAGCGTGCGCGGTCATGGAATCCTAAGCGCGAGCGGTGGCGGAGCGTGGCCTTACCAGCGCAGCAACCCTATCTTTCGGATAGTTAACAAAGCCTTTCAGGCATGGTCCGGGGCTGTGACAGAAGCGCAACCACGGACAGCGGCACGGTTCTTGATTGGGGCATCGCCGGAGATCCCCGTCAACCGAGGAGCGAACGCCCGAGCCACGCCCGCAGTCCCCTTCCGCAGCACCCTTCCCCGCCTCGTCTGCCGACCGTCCGCCCGCTTCCGGCCGATGGAGCGGCCTTGTGTGACCCGCGCGCGATCCGCGCCGCGGCAACGGGACGCTTTTGCCCGGCGGCGGGCGGCAGCCCTTGCCAGCCCACCGGCAGTTCTTGCCCGGCAGGCGCTTCCCCGGCGGCGGCGGCGGCCATCAATGCCGCCCTTCCGGCTCTTCTCGGCGTTGGCACGCACCGTGCATTGCCATTTGCGCCGGTCGGGACGATGCCCCGGCCCGAATGGAAAGAGGCCGCCGATGGAAAACCCGATCTACGTGTCCCTGTCGCGCCAGCTCACCCTGCGCCGCCAGTTGGACGTGATCTCGAACAACATCGCGAACATGAACACCACGGGCTTCAAGCAGCAGCGCATGCTGTTCACGGAGTTCCTGGAGCGTCCGGGCATGCACGAGCAGGTCAGCTTCGTGCAGGACCGCGCCGTGGTGCGCGACCTCTCCGCCGGCGGAATGATGCAGACCGGCAATTCGCTGGACCTGGCGCTGACCGGCCACGGCTACTTCACGGTCGATACGGCCAGCGGCCCCCGCTACACCCGCGCCGGCAACTTCCGCCTGAACGACCAGCGCCAGATCGTCGACGGCGGCGGCCTGCCGGTCCTGGGCGACAACGGCCAGCCCCTGGCCATCCCGAACGGCACCAGGGACATCATGGTGTCCGGCGACGGCACCGTCTCGACCGAGCTGGGTCAGGTGGGCCGGCTGAACATCGTCACCTTCCGCAACGAGCAGCTGATGACCGAGGTCGGTGCCGGCCTCTACGTCAGCGACGAGGAGCCGCAGGCGGCTCCCGCCGATACGAAGGTGGCACAGGGAATGCTTGAGAATTCGAACGTGAAGCCGGTGGTGGAGATGACGGCGCTGATCGAGATCCAGCGTCAGTACCAGTCCAACCAGAAGCTGATCGAGAGCGAGCACGAGCGCATCCGCAGCGCCGTCCAGAAGCTGGGCCGCACGGCCTGATCGACCGCGTACAAGGAGTAAGGAACCATGCGCAGCCTCGCCATCGGCGCCACCGGCATGATCGCCCAGCAGTTGAACGTCGAGACCATCTCGAACAACATCGCCAACGCGACGACGACCGGCTTCAAGAAGCAGCGGGCCGAGTTCCAGGACCTGCTGTACCAGAACTTCCGCCGCATCGGCTCCACCTCGTCGGACGCCGGCACCATCGTGCCGACCGGCGTGCAGGTGGGCGCCGGCGTGCGCGTCGCCGCGGTGGCCCGCGTGCTGGAGCAGGGCAACCTGACCGTCACCGACAACAAGCTGGACGTCGCCATCAACGGCTCCGGCTATTTCCAGGTGCAGCTCCCCAGCGGCGACACGGCCTACACCCGCGCCGGCAATTTCAAGCTGTCGCCGGAGGGCATCATCGTCACCGCCGACGGCTATCCGGTGCAGCCGGCCATCACCATCCCGGCGGAAGCCGTCGATGTCGCCATCAACGCCTCGGGCGAGGTGATGGTGAAGCTGGACGGCCAGGTGGCCCAGCAGAATGTCGGCCAGCTCCAGCTCGCCACCTTCGCCAACGCGGCCGGCCTGGAAGCCGTCGGCGACAATCTGTTCCTGCAGACCGGCGCGTCGGGTGAGGCGGTCGGCGGCAACCCCGGCGCTCCCGGTTTCGGCCGCGTGGTGCAGGGCGCGCTGGAGACCTCCAACGTCAACATCGTGCAGGAGATCACCACCCTGATCTCCGCCCAGCGCGCCTACGAGATGAACTCCAAGGTCATCAAGACCACCGACGAGATGATGCAGCAGGCCTCGCAGCTCCGCTGATCCCATCACCGTCGCAAGGCTTGTTCTTTCAAGGAATTCCCGCCATGTCCCGCCCCGCTCTCCGCATCCTCGGCACCGCCCTTCTCGTCGCCGCCCTCGCCGGCGGCCAGACGGTCTTTGCCCGGACGGCCCTCGCCCAGACGATGGACGGCGCGGCCTCGGCGGCGGTGGTCTACAGCCCGGCCCATGTCGAGGCGGTGTTGTCCGACGCGCTGTCCCGCCAGATCACCACGGGCCGCCTGCAGATGGAGATGGACAATCGGGCGGTGGAGCTGCGCGCCCCGGCGGGCGCCGGCAGCCTGACGGTGGAAAACCTCTACTACAACCCGGTGCAGGGCCGCTTCGCCGCGGAGATGATCGTTGCCGACACCCGTCCGGTCGTGCGCCTTCCGGTGTCGGGCCGCGCTTATGGCGTGGTCCAGGTTCCGGTGCTGTCGCGGCGCATCGCGCCCGGCGACGTGATCGGCCCCGGCGACGTGGATTGGCAGGACGTGCGCGCCGACCTGGCCGGCAGCGACATCGCCGCCACCGACGCCCAGCTCATCGGCCTGACGCCGCGGCGCGGCGTTCCCGTGAACCAGCCGGTGCGGCTGCGCGACCTCCAGTCGCCGCGGGTCGTGGACAAGGGCTCGCTGGTCACCATCACGCTGGCCACCGAGAACCTGACCCTGTCGGTCCAGGGCAAGGCGCTGCAGGACGGCGGTCGGGGCGACGTGATCCGCGTCGTCAACACCCAGTCGAACCGCATCCTCGAGGCGACCGTCGCCGGCCCCAGCATCGTCGCCGTGGCAAAGCCCGGCCTCACCGCGAAGTAAGGAGAAAGCTCCATGTCCGCCTTCAGGATGTCCGCCCCCACGCACACCGCCCGCATGGCGTTCCGCTTCGCTCTGCTCGCCGCCGTCGCCGCCGGCCTTCCCGCCTGCAACGCCATGTCGCGCGTGGCGGACATCGGCTCCGCTCCGGAACTCACCAAGATCAAGGACCCGCAGGCGCAGCCCGGCTACCAGCCCGTCAGCCTGCCGATGCCCACCCCGCTGCCGACGGAGCGCAACCCGAATTCCCTGTGGCGGACCGGCGCCAAGGCCTTCTTCAAGGACCAGCGCGCGGCCAAGGTCGGCGACCTGCTGACCGTCGACATCCAGATCAACGATCAAGCCCAGCTCAACAACCAGACCACACGCACCCGCGGCAATTCCGAGAAGGCCGGCATGCCGAGCTTCCTCGGCTTCGAAGGCAAGGCCCTGCAGCGCGCGCTGCCCGACGGGGTGAGCGCCGACAGCCTGCTGGATCTCTCCAGCTCGACCTCCAACGACGGCAAGGGCGCGATCAACCGCAAGGAGCAGATCACCCTGAAGGTGGCCGCGCTGGTCACCCAGTCTCTGCCCAACGGCAACATGGTCATCCAGGGCCGGCAGGAGGTCCGTGTGAACTACGAGGTGCGCGACCTGATCATCACCGGCGTGATCCGGCCCGAGGACATCACCGCGCAGAACACCATCAGCTACGAAAAGGTCGCCGAGGCCCGCATCTCCTACGGCGGACGCGGCCAGATCACCGACGTGCAGCAGCCCCGTTACGGCCAGCAGCTGTTCGACATCATCATGCCCTTCTGATCCGAGGGCGTTCGAGACGGCGAGGCTGAAAAGCACAAGCCATCACACCGGAAGGGAGCGCACATCCCCTTCCGGCCGATTGCCCGGGGGGCCTCGGCCTTCTTTCACGCGTGGGCGGGAAGTTTCTGCCGCCCGGCTGGATCTGCCGTGCCCTTCCTGCCGTCCCTCGGCGCCCCGTCACCCGTTCCGAGCCAGAAGCGCCTCGTAACGCCGAACGGTGTCCCGCATCTCCTCCAGGATCATGCGCTGTTCCTCGTTCGCCGCCCGCATGCGCTCCGCATCGGCACGCGCTTGCTCGGCATGAAGCCGGGCCTCCTCGGTGAAACGCCGGGTGGCCTCATGAAGCAGCCGCGCCTGTTCCTCGGCGCTGCGCGCATCCTCCGCCGCGAGCCTGGCCACCTCCGCGGATCGGCGAAGCTCTTCGTCCAGGAGACGCGTCCCCTCGGCGTCCTGCCGCTGCGCCTCGCCGGTGATCCGCCCCTCTTCGGCTATGAGTCGCGCTCCTTCCGCCTCGACATGGCGCTGGAAGCTCGCGGATCGCTCCTCTTCGGCCTCCTCGCGCATCCGTTCCGCCCCGGCACGGGCGTCCTCGGCCCTGCTGCGCCGCGCCTCGCTGCGCCGCCGCCAATCCTCCGCATCCGCGTCCTGCGCCTCAGCGCGGTTCAGCGGATGATGTGCCTGGGTCATCGGACCTCCCTTTCAGCAGGCGATGAGACCCTTCCAACGCCTTCTCGGCAGAGCGCAGACGTTCGTCGGACCGGTCCAGCAGACGCTTCCTTCGCGTCTGCGTCTCACGGACCAGGGCCTGCAATGTCTCGATCCGCTTCAGGAGTTCCATTTCACCCTCAACAGGCCGTTCTGGCAACCCGCACCAACGGGGCGAGCCGGCAGCCGATTAGGCTGCGCGGCGAATCGCGCGAAAGCGCCACGCCGAAGGGCGAAGCAGCCATCGGAAGGCGTCCTTCATTCGATAGTGGATGGCAACAGGGAGAGGCAGCCCGTTTCCCCGGCTGGCCTGGAACAGTCCCGGCCGATAGATTGACGGCTCCTTGCAGCGGGCTCGCGGCCGGCCCGAGCGAACCAAGCTCCGACAGAGGGGCGGGCCGCCCATTCTTCATCTCATGGTCAGGATCCTGCCGACTCCGGACGCCCCCTCCGTCGCTGGCACTCTCCTGTTGACAAGGCCATGCGGTTGAAGACCACTGGCGTCATGGCAACCATTCAAGAAGCGCTGGTCATCGCGCTCGACCACCATCAGGCCGGACGCCCGGCGGAGGCGGAGATCCTATGTCGGCGCATCCTCGACGCCGACCCGGATCAAGCCGCCGCTTGGCATCTTCTGGGCATCATTCACGCGCAGGCAGGCCTCTTCGCCGAGGCCGAGACCCTGCTCGGCGAGGCGCTTGCCCGCGCGCCGGGGCCCGACCTGCACCGGCACCGCGCCATGGCCCGGCAGGAGGCCGGCGATCTGGAAGGCGCGGTCGCCGACTACCGGGAAGCCGCCCGGCTGACCCCGGCGATGACCGACGCCTCGCTCAACGCCGGAATCCTGCTGGAGCGGCTTGGACGCCACGGAGAGGCGCTGGACGCCTACAGGGCCGCCCTGAAATCCAACGGCGAATCCGACGGCGAATCCAACGGTGGACATGCCCGCGCCGCCACCCATATTGGCCGGCTGCTGCTGGCCGACGGCGATGCGGCGGAGGCGGAAGTCATCCTGGAACGCGCGGTCCGCGCCGACCCGACCGTGCTGGAAGCCTGGTATCATCTGATGGACGCCTGCGCACGGTCCGGCAACGCCACCGGAGCCGAAGCCGCGCGGCGACGCGCCCTGGCGCTGGCGCCGGATTTCTTCGGCATTCTGGCCCGTGCGCCGGACAGCGGCGACGATCCAGACGCGGCGGCCCGGCGGCTCGGCTGGGCACGGACGCTGGAACCGCAGCGGCCCGAGCCGCTGTGCAACCTCGCCGCCACCCGCTTGCGGCAAGGCCGCTTCGCGGAGGCCGACGCGCTCTACACGGCCCATCTGGAGCGGACTCCCACCGACTCCACGGGCTGGAGCGCGCGGGCGGTCTGCCGGATGGAAGCCGGCGAAGCGGACGAGGCCGAAGCCGACGGGCGGTGGGCACTCGCGCTCGACCCGGCGGCGGAGGGGGCGCTGGCCACCCTGTCGGTCCTGCGGAGCCGGCAGGGCGACCCGTTCGCCGCCGGCCTTCTGCACCGCCGGATGCGCCGCCTGGCGAACGGCTCCGCGCCGGCCGGCGACGACGATCTGGACGCGCTGATCCGGGCGACCGCCGCGGCCATGCCCTTCCTGGCCGAAGCCTCCCATCCCGAGCACCGGAACGCCGCGGCGCGGGGCTTCAACCCGCATCTGCGCGTCCGCCACCACGACACCGAGATCCGTGACCGCATCACCGCCTTCTGGTCGGGCGCGCCGCTGAACGCCGGGGCACGGTTGGCGCTGCGCTCCATGGTGGCGCAGGGTCATCCGGTGCATCTTTTCAGCTACGGGGATCCCGCCCTGCTGGGCCGGGTGCCGGACGGCGTGCGGGTAGAGGACGCCGGAGCGGTGGTGCCGCACCATGTCTACGACCTCTGCGTCCGCAGCGCCGAGATCCGCTATTTCAGCGACATCTTCCGCTACGCCGCGCTGCACGCCTTCGGCGGCTGGTGGCTGGACACCGACGTCGTCCTGCTGAAGCCGCTGAGCTTCGGCCCCGGCCACCTGTTCTGCTCGCAATGGCATGGCCTGGAGGCCGGCCACGCCCTGGTCGGCGACGCCATCCGCGCGCCGCGGGGATCCGTCCACATGCGCCGGCTGTTCGAGGAGTCGATGCGCATTCTGATGAGCGGCAGCGACCGCCGCTTCGGCGCGGTCGGCCCGCTGCTGCTCAGCCGCTACGTGCTGACCGGGCCGGGACGGGAGTTGCTGGACCGCGTGCTGCCCCCGACGGTCTTCAACGCCGTCGACTGGACGGAGCATTCCTGGCTGGCCGAGAACAATGGGCGGGCACTGGCCCTGCTGGCGGACGAGCGGGTCGCCGGTGTGCATTTGTGGAACGGCATGTGGGGTCCCGGCGGCCCGCCGGTTGAGGACGCCGACGCGGAGTCGGTGCTGGGCCGGCTGGCCGATCTGCACGATGCGGACGGCACCCTGTCGGCCCTCGCCGTCCGTTTCCACTCCGACAAGGGCCCCCGTCTGGGCAGCGAGCGGCTGGGGCATCACTACACGCGGGTCTACGACGCGCTGTTCGCCCCACGGCGGTTCGAGGCGCTGCGCATCCTGGAAATCGGCCTGTGCCGCGGCCGGGTCGAGGGGTGGAAGCAGGATGACGTGCCGAGTCTGCGCATGTGGGAGCGCTATTTCCCGAACGCCACCCTCGTCGGGGCGGACATCGAGGATTTCTCGGCCTTCGATGGCGGGCGGGTGACGACCCGGCGCGTCGACCAGGGCGATGCCGACGGTCTGCGGCGTCTCGCCGATGAGGACGGCCCCTTCGACATCGTCATCGATGACGGCTCCCACGCCTCGCGCCATCAGCAGATGACGCTGGCCGCCCTCTTCGGCCGGCTGCGCCCCGGCGGGGTTTACGTCATCGAGGATCTGAACTGGCAGCCCCCGGACGTCGAACATCCGGAGGACCGTCTCACGCTCGACGTCCTGCGCGGATTCATGGAGAACGGCCGGATCGACAGCCCGCACATTGCGGCGGCGGAATGCCGCGCCCTCGAATCGGCGATGGGCCGCGTGGAGCTGTACGACAGTCTCAGCGAACTGGTCGGGGCGGAACGCATGGCCGGTCTGGCGGTGATCCACCGCCGCGACGGCAGCTCCTGACGGACGAAAGCCCCCGCCGGGATCGGTGGAGGCTTGTCCGAGGCGCGGCCGGAGACGCGAACAAGCGCCGCGTCAGTCGTCGCGCTGGGTACGCTCCATGCGCTCGTGCCGCTCCTGGGCTTCCAGGCTCAGCGTCGCGATGGGGCGGGCGTCGAGGCGGCGGACGGAGATGGGCTCCCCCGTTTCCTCGCAGTAGCCGTAGGACCCATCCTGCAACCGTTCCAGCGCCGCGTCGATCTTGGAGATCAGCTTGCGCTCGCGGTCGCGGGTGCGGAGTTCCAGCGCCCGGTCGGTCTCCGCCGACGCGCGGTCGGCGATGTCCGGTTCCTGGATGCCGCCTTCCTGAAGGCTGCTCAGGGTCTCGCTGGATTCGGCCAGCAGCTCCGCGCGCCAGCGCAGCAGCTTCTGGCGGAAATATTCCCGCATCACGGGATTCATGAACTCCTCGTCTTCCGACGGGGTGTAGTTCTTAGGCAGAAGCGGAGACGACATCCGAGAGCATCCAACGCAAAAGGGTGATCCGGGCGGCGCGGAGTATAGGTAGGCGCATCGGCAACCGCAACCCTGCGCTTCGCCTATCGAAGCGCGAACAAGCCCTTGGAGAAGCAAAGTTTTGTGAAAGGTTCGGCGATGGCCGTACGGCCGATGCCGAAAAGCCGGTCCTAGGGCCGGAAACGGCGCTCAGGGGGTGAGCTTCGCAAGCTCGACCTGGGCGCGCAGGTCGATCTGGTCAAGAATGTCGGCCAGCCGCGGATCGTCCACATGGACGCGGCGCGACTGCACCACCTTCACGAGGTCCATCAGCTTCTGCGCCGGAAGCGTGCCGGCCAGAAGCCCGTGCTGGATCTCCTCCAGCTTGTCGAGCATCTCCTCGGCGCGCATCTTGCCGCGCGACGCGCGGGCCGTGGCGTCGTCCACCTCCTGCAACGCCAGCACGCTGGCGATGCCGGCCAGCGGTGCCGCGGCATGGACGCCCTGCGCGGTGTTGGTCTCGCCGACGAGCTGCTTGGAAAAGGACGCACCGGACGAGCCTTCGGCCTTCCCCGTGCGCCGGACCGAGCTGCTGCCGCGAAGTTTTCCGGGGCCTTCGACTTTCATGTTCCGTGCAACCGGTTTCGGAAAAGCGCGATACTCTAGATGGAAGCACCTTAACATCCGGTCAAGGTTTGCCGCAATCGGGCAAAAATTGCCCCGCTTCCGTGACATAAAGCGGTCGGACAGGGTGCCAATTTCCGGCCTTTTCATCCGGCGCCGCCGCTTCCCCTTGGCGATCCCGCGCTTTGCCTGCCATCCGCGGTTCTGGCACGCCGTTTGTATAGGAAGGGACAGCCGTTGAGGAGTGTCCCCGCCATGACCGCCACCGTCCTGCCTCGTGCCGCCCTGCGCCATGCGCCCCGCGCCGCCGTCCTGCTGCGCGCGGTCGCGATGCTGGCCGCGCTGGCCGCGGCGCTGCTCGCGCTGTCGGCGCCGGCCTCGGCCTCGTCGGCGCGGATCAAGGACGTGGTGGACGTCGAGGGCGTGCGCGACAACATGCTGATCGGCTACGGCCTGGTGGTCGGCCTGAACGGCACGGGCGACAGCCTCAACAACTCGCCCTTCACCGAGCAGAGCTTGGTCGGCATGCTCGAACGGATGGGCGTCAACACCCGCGGCACCAACCTGCGCACCAAGAACGTGGCGGCGGTGATGGTGACGGCGACCCTGCCGCCCTACTCCGCCCAGGGCACGCGCATCGACGCCACCGTGTCGGCGATGGGCGATTCGAAAAGCCTGCTCGGCGGCACGCTGCTCGTCACCCCGCTGCTGGGCGCCGACGGCGAGGTCTACGCCGTGGCCCAAGGGCCGATCGCCGTCTCCGGCTTCTCCGCCCAGGGCCAGGGGGCCAGCGTGACTCGCGGCGTCCCCACCTCGGGCCGCATTTCCTCGGGCGCCATCGTCGAGCGCGAGATCCAGTTCTCGCTGGCCGAGCTGCCGGTGCTGCGCCTGTCGCTGCGCAACCCGGACTTCACGACGGCCCAGCGCGTGGCCACCGCCATCAACATCCAGCTCCGCGGCAACCGCGCGCAGGCCACCGACCCTTCCTCGGTCCTGCTGAGCGTGCCGGAGGCGCGGCGCGGTGACATCGTCGGTCTGATCACGGAGATCGAGCAGCTCCGTGTCACCCCCGATCAGATCGCCCGCGTGGTGGTGGACGAGAAATCCGGCGTGATCGTGATGGGCGAGAACGTCCGGATCTCCACCGTCGCCATCGCCCAGGGCAACCTGACGATCCGCGTCACCGAGACGCCGCAGGTCAGCCAGCCCGGCCCCTTCAGCCAGGGCGAGACCGCCGTGGTGCCGCGCACCGACATCCAGGTGGACGACCAGTCCAACAACCGCCTCGCCGTGATGAATTCCGGGGTGACGCTCCAGGAGTTGGTACAATCCTTGAATGCGCTTGGCGTGGGTCCCCGGGACATGATCGCCATCCTTCAGTCGATCAAGGCCGCCGGAGCCCTGCAGGCGGAGATCGAGGTGATCTGATGGATACGACGCTTTCCCTTCCCGGCCTTCCGCCTCCGCGCCTGCCCGCGGCCGCCGAGCGCGCCCAGACCAGTGCGCAGGCCGGCTTCCGGACGGCGGTGCGGACCGATCTGGTTGACCCCAAAAGCGCGGAAAGCAAGGTGGACCCGGCGATCCGCGCCAAGCTCCGCCAGTCCGCGAACGAGTTCGAGAACGTCTTCGTCTCCCAGATGCTGGGTCACATGCTCGACGGGATCGAGGTGGACGAGACCTTCGGCGGCGGCCATGGCGAGGAGATGTTCCGCTCCATGCTGACCAACGAATACGGCAAGCAGGTGTCCCGCAGCGGCGGGTTCGGCATCGCCGATCAGGTTTACCGCGAGCTTCTGCGCGCACAGGAGGGCAACCATGGATAAGGTCGACGTCCGTTTCCCGCAGCCGTCCAAGGCTCCCGCCGCCAATCTCCCCAAGAACGCCGAGGAGCGCGCCGTCGCGCTGGTCGAGCTGATGAACCGGCTGAGCGCGCATCTGGCGCGAGAGACCGAGGCCGTGATGCGCCACTGCACCAGCGCGGAACTGGCCCGGTTGGGGCGCGAGAAGCAGCCGATGATGCTGGTCTACGAGGAGGTGTCGCGTCTGCTGCGCGTGGACCGCGAGGGCATGGCGGCCCTGCCCGACGAGGCCAAGGCCCAGCTGCGCGAGGCCACGCGCGGCCTGTACGAGGCGTCCGCCGCCAACGCCGACGCGCTTCGCCGGAACAGCACGGCGCAGAAGATCCTGGTGGACACCGTGGTCGGCGCCATCAACCGCGCCCGGCAGACCACCACCCCCGCCTACGGCACCGCCCCGGTTCCGCCCCGCGCGACCTACGTCACGCCGAGCCATGGGCCGTCCACGTCCGCTACCTTGAACACCCGGCTCTGACGCCTCCGCCAGAGCCGCCATCCGCACCAGGGGCCGTCCGACCGGGCGGCCCTTTGGCGTTGCCGGGTCCGGCAAGAAGCGCCGGGCACCCGGCGGAAATTGCCGGCTTGCGGACGGAAGTGCCGGGCGTGGAATGGCGGTTGGACGCGCCGGCGCCGGCCTGAAACTGGCCCGTTAGTTGCTTCTGGATGGGGTGCACCTGTCCGCTTCGGGGAACCCCTTCCATGGCCATCCAAACGAACACCGCGCCCTCCGCGTTCGAAAGCCTGGTCAGGGGCCAGACCTCCTCCAGCCAGAACACGGCTCCGCGAAGCGACAAGTTCGCCTCGATGATGGACCGGCTGATCAGCGAGGCCTCCACCCGCAAGCGCGATCAGGCCCAAGCGGAGAGCGCAGCCCAAGATCGGCGCAACGCCGCGGCGAGCGCCGCCGATCACGCCGCGGCCAATCGGGCCGCCGACCGCAAGGCGGCGGAGCGCAGCCCGCCGTCCCGCCCCGCCCCCATCCGCGCGGAGCCCGCAAAGCCACGCCAAGCCTCCGAAGCGGCCACCCAGGCCGAGGCCCGCACCGCTCGCCAGGACGAGGCCCAGCGCGCCGCCGAACGGAGGGACGCCCGCACATCCGACGCAGCCAAGGCCGGCAATTCCGCCCACGCGACGCGCACCGAACGGCGTGAGGCCGCTGCGGCGAACCACGCCGCGGCCAAGGACGCGAAGGCCGCCAGCGCCAAGACGGCGCAGGACGACTCCGCCGCCAAGCCGGCGCCCACCGATGCCGCCGCCCTGACCGACACCACGGAGGAGCTTCCGCCGGACCGGACCGATGGCGCGATGGGCGATGGCGCCGCGCAGGACGGTGCCGGCGATCAGGCCGCGCAGGACGGCACCGGCGAGGCCGTGATCCTCGACCTGACCGTCACCGTGACCGAAACCACCGTGGAACTGGTCACCGCCGACCAATCCGCCACCCTGACCGATATGGAGGCCGCCCTGTCGCTGGCCGTCGCCCCGGTGGCCATCGGCACGCCGGATGACGAAGCCGACAAGAGCGATGACGTCGCCGCGGTCGGCGCGACCGAGGCGACGGCCGCGACTCCGGACGGTGCGGAAGCTCCTTTGGCGGCTGACGCCGAAACCGCCGAAGCGGCTTTGGCCGCTGCCCTGGGAACCGCCGCTGCCCCACATCAGGATGGCAAGACCAAGACCGCCTCCGACGAATCCATGAAGGCCGCCGCTGCGGCCAAGCCGGTCGTGGAAGCACCTCAGGCGTCGGCGGACGCCATGCCGCCGCCGGTCGTCCCGGCGGGTAGTCCGCAGACCGAGATCCCCGTACCCCACGCCGAGGCCAAGGACGCCGCCGCCAAGGACAAGCCGGCGACGGCCGGCGACGCGCCGCCCTCCGGCGCCCTCCCCCTCGCCGACCTGCCGAACGACGACAGCGCGCCCCTGCCGCAGACCCTGACCGATCTCGCCGCGGCCAAGGCCAAGGGCGCGACCCGGACCGGGGCGGACGGCGATGCGGGAGCCAACGCCGGCAACCGCGGCACCCAGGACCCGAACGGCAACGCCGCCCTGACGCAGCCGCCGGCGCCCCAGGCACCGGTTGCCGACCCGGCAAAGCCTGCCGGGCAAAGCGCGTTCCTGACCGCTGCCGCCGCTGCGGCCGCCACGGACGCCGCCCCTCCGGCGGACGCCGCGCCGCATGCCACCACCCCCACGCACCCGGTCTTCGCCGGGGTCGAGGGCGTACACACGACGAGCGGCGTTGAGGCGGGTCTGACGACCGCCCAGCTTCGCCCGTCCCGCGGCTCCGCCGGCCTGCCGATGGGCGTGCAGGATCAGGTGGCGGTCCACATCAGCAAGAACGTGTCGGACGGCAACGACCAGTTCACCATCAACCTGCGCCCCGCCGAGCTGGGCCGCATCGACATCAAGCTGGAGATCGGCCAGGACGGGCGGGTCACCGCGTCGGTCGCGGTGGAAAGGGCCCAAACCCTGGAACTGCTGCAGCGTGACAGCCGCAATCTGGAACGCGCCTTGCAAGACGCCGGACTGAAGGCGGACAGCAACAGCCTCAACTTCAGCCTGCGCGGTGACGGCGGCCAATCGTTCCAGGACTCGGGACGGCAGGGCGGCTCCGGCCGGCGGGGCCGCGGCTTCGGCGGCGGCACGGGCGAGGTGGAGGATGCGCAGGCCGCCTACACCCTGACTCTGGCCCCGGGCCGCGTCGACATCCAGGCCTGATTCAGACCAGCCGCAGCCATTCCAGCGAAGGACCACGACCATGGCCACCACCAACACCGACTACGGCAGCAGCTGGAACCTGAACCAGACCAAGACGAAGACGGACACCTCCACCAAGACCACCAAGACCGCCGACGAGCAGAAGCTCGACACCGCGGTGAAAGGGCTGGGCGACAATTTCGAACATTTCCTGAAGCTGCTGACCACACAAATGCAGAACCAGGACCCGCTGAAGCCCATGGACACGAATGACATGACCAAGCAGCTGGTCGATTTCGCGAACGTGGAGCAGAACATCGGGACCAACAGCCGCTTGGACAAGCTGCTGAAGCTGCAGAACGCCTCGACGAACTCGACCAATCTCGCCTATCTGGGCCGCACCGTCACCTTCGAGGGCGACAGCTTCGACTACACCCAGGGCATGACCGCGGCCCCGCTGGCCTATGAACTGGAGAAGTCCGCCAAATCGGTTCGCGTGGACATCCTGGACAGCAAGAACCGCGTCGTCCGGTCGATGACGGGCGAGACCACCGCCGGCACCAAGCATGTCGTGAACTGGGACTTCAAGGACGACGGCGGCAACGCCGTCCAGCCGGGCCAGTACCGCCTGAACATCGCCCCGGTGTCCGAGAAGAAGGACGACATCATCAAGGCGACCCCCTTCACCTTCGGCACGGTCAGCGGCATCGGGTCCAACAAGGACGGCGAAACCGTGATGTCCGTGGGCAGCGTCGAGGTTCCGCTGTCCAAGCTCTCCAAAGTGTACTGAGGGCAGCCTCCGTACCCGCCTAAGCGTCTTCCGAAGGCGTGGTCAAAGGCATGGTCGAAGGCATGGGCGTGGGTCCGGACGGGCCCATACGCCATGCCTTCGACCATGCCTTTTATGCTTAAAACATTAACCCTATCGTTTAGGCTTTTGTTAAGCGGAGAAGGGGTAGGTTACCACCAAATCGTGGAATACATTGCTGATGGTGGAGCGTCCGCGCATGTCATCTCGCGAGCTTGAAATGAGCGACGATGGCTCCAGTGGAGCGTCGGTCATCGGTCCGGAAGGGCGGCCGATGACAGAAAATGATCTTCCCCCTCCGGACACCAAGCGCTGGGTCATGCGGCGCAAGGCGGAGGTTGTGGCCGGCGTGCGTTCGGGGCTGATCAGCCTCGAGGAAGCGTGCCGCCGCTACACCCTGTCCGTGGAGGAATTCCTGTCCTGGCAACGGCTGATCGACAGCCACGGCATGCGGGGTCTGCGCGCCACGCGGCTGCAGGACTATCGCGGGAACCAGCCGCCGCCGTCCGTGCGCAGCCGCATGGCCAGCACCGCCGCCGAATAAGCGGCTCCCGCTCGCCGTCAGACCGGAACAGACCGCCGCAGGCCCACCCTGCGGCGTCGTTGTTTTGTGTCCTGGCTGCTTTGCAATTTTTACGTGGCAGGTATCGCTTTCGTTCCCGCTCCGCAGAGATTAACGCTAAGCGACGAGGCAACCGGCCACGGGAGTCCACCGACCGATGCGCTATCTCGACGACCTGACTCCCGGTGACCGCTTCACCGGCGGCCCCATGACCGTGACGGAGGAGGACATCGTCGCTTTCGCGCGCCAGTTCGACCCGCAACCCTTCCATCTCGATCCCGCGGCGGCGCGGGACAGCGTCTTCGGCGGGCTGGCGGCGAGCGGCTGGCACACCGCCGGGCTGACGATGCGGATGATCGTCACGGGCGACGGCGCGCTCGCCGGCGGCTTCGTCGGGATGGGGGTGGAGGACATCCGATGGCCAAAGCCCACCCGCCCCGGCGACGTCCTGCGCATCGAAAGTGAGATTCTGGAGGTCCGTGTGTCGGCCAAGCGCCCCGACCGCGGCATCGCCCGCGTGCGCACCACCACCATCAACCAGGACGGCGAAACCGTGCAGCAGATGACGGCGAACCTGCTCGTCCCCCGCCGCCCCGGCGCCGATCCGGAATGACGGCGTAAGCAAATCCCCAAACGCACAAAGGGCCGCCCGCGGGCAGCCCTTTTGTGTGCGTCGCTGTCGTTCCGATATTAGGGAATGGTGGGCGCACAAGGACTCGAACCTTGGACCCGCTGATTAAGAGTCAGCTGCTCTACCAACTGAGCTATGCGCCCATTCCCATCCAGGCGAAAACGCCCGGCGGCGTGAAAGGGGTCCTGGGAGCGATCCCTTTCGATCCGGAAGTGATGGTGGGCGCACAAGGACTCGAACCTTGGACCCGCTGATTAAGAGTCAGCTGCTCTACCAACTGAGCTATGCGCCCATCACGTCTCGTTCACACCGGCACCGGAGCCTTCGTCTCTGCGTCAGGGGGTGCCTGACCGTATCGACTAGGGTTCCTGTCCGGCCAAGCCGTCGTCCCGGCCGGTGTGGCGCGGTTTATAACGAAGGGTCCGGGGCTTGTCGATACCAAAATGGATAGGGTCGCATTTTTTTGCGGGTCTCGTTCCGGCTCCGCACACACCCCTCAAAACCGCCCTCTTCAGCCGCCTTCTTTGACAGCCGGCCAAGCCCGGCGCTATCACCCTTCCCCAGCGGACGGAGGGAGTGGAGACGATGCAGGGCTGGACCGAGGGCTACGTGGGTGGGATCGGCTACATCCACGCCTTCTACCGGGAACTGTCGCCGGCGCTGCTGTCCTTTGCGCTGACCCTGCGCGGCTGGCGCCCCCCGATGGACCTCGCCGGATCCTTCGCCTGCGCGGAGATCGGCTGCGGCCATGGGGTGAGCAGCGCCGTCCTGGCGGGCTGCCATCCCCACGCCCGGTTCGAGGCGGTGGACTTCAATCCCGGCCACATCGCCGGCGCCCAGCGCCTCGCCGCCGAGGCCGGACTGGGCAACGTCGCCTTCCTGGAGGAGAGCTTCGCCGAGTACGCGCAAGGCGGGTCCAAGGATCTGGACATCGTGACGCTGCACGGCGTCTGGTCCTGGATCAGCGCGGAGAACCGGGCGATCCTGGTGGAAACGCTGAAGCGGCGGCTGAAGCCCGGCGGGCTGGTCTTCGTCAGCTACAACGCCCTGCCCGGCACGCTCGCCTACATGCCGCTGCGCCGCGTCCTGGTCGAGCATTGCGCCGACCGCACCGGCCCGCTGCCGGAGCGGATCGAGGAGGCCGTGGCTTTCGCCAGCCGCCTGACCGCCCTGAACGCCGGCTGGTTCGCCCAGGCCGACGCGCTGCCGGCGCGGCTGGACTCGCTGAAGCGCAAGTCGGCCAACTACATCGCCCATGAATATCTGAACCGCGATTGGACGGCCTTCTACCACGCCGACGTGGCGCGGGAGCTGGCGGCGGCCAAGCTGGACTTCGCCGGCCCCGCCGTCCCGATGGAGCAAATGGACGAGCTGTCCCTGCCGCCGGACGCCCTGCCCCTGCTGGCCGAGGCGCGCGACCCGGCCTACCGCGAGACGCTGCGCGACCTGCTGACCAACCGCGCCTTCCGCCGCGACCTGTTCGTGAAAGGCGCCGAGCGGTTGACCGCGGCGGAGCGGCGGGAGCGGCTGCGCGCCACCGGCTTCGCCCTTCTGGTGCCGCCCGACGATTTGCCGGAAGTCGTGCTGGCCCCGGTCGGGCGCGTTCCCCTGCCGCTAGACCTGCACGGCCCGCTGGCCGAGGCGCTGGCCGCCGGCACGCCCACACTGGCCGAGTTGTCCACCCTCCCCGCCCTGGCTCGCCACGGCGAGGAGGCGGTGCTGCGTGCGCTGATGATCCTGACCAGCCTGGCGCTGGTGTCGCCCGCACTGCCCGAGGCCGGTCAGGCGGCGCGTGCGCTTCAGGCCGACCGCTTCAACGCCGCCATCCTGGAACGCAACCGCCGCGACGACACGCTGGACACGCTTGCGTCGCCCGTCCTCGGCTCCGGCGTCGCGGTGTCGCGGCTGGAGGGCTTGTTCCTGGTGGCGCGGCGCAACGGCACCGACCCCGCGGCGACCGCCTGGGAAGCACTGTCGGCCGATGGGCTCGCCCTGTCGCGCAACGGCGCCCGGCTCGACGGGGAAGAGGCGAACATGGCGGAGCTGCGCGCCCGGTTCGACCGCTTCACCCGCCTGCGCCTGCCAACGCTGCGCCGCCTCGGCGTGGCGTGACCGGGCGCCGCCGCGTCAGGTCCGGAACCAGTCGAGACAACCGGTCGGCAGCAGTGTGTTGCTGACCAGCAGGGCCCCGTACCGGTAGAGTGTCGCCGGATTGCCCTTCTCACCCAGGTCGATGGCCCAGAGCTGGCCGGAGGGGTCCTGCCAGACCGTCCGCCCGTCCACCGCCGCTACGGCAGCGAACACGTCCGGCGCCGTCGTGCCGGGCTTGAACAGCACCATCACCGTGCTCACGCCCGGCGGCGGCAGAGCGGCGACCGGCCCGGCGATCAGAACCGCCAGCGTCAGGGCGACCGGCGCGGCGCGGCCACCGCCATCCGCTCCCCCGCCGCTCCGCAGCCGCCAGCCCGCCGCGACAACGGCGACGCCGAAGACGACGAACCACAGCAGGTCCCAGAGCAGCGGGTTCGCCGAGTCCATGCGGATGCGGTGGATGCCGAGAATCCAATGGGACAGGACACCGTCGAGGATGTGCCAGACGCCGAAGCCGATCAGGGCGTTGGCGAAGAGGAGACGATCCGCCCCCGGCTCGGCGAAGCGGCGCCGGCTCCGCCACAGCAGCCACAGGCCGCCCGCCGCGACGAGGTACATCGCCGCGTGGAACAGGCCGTCCGCCAGGATCTGGACGCGGATGTCCTGAACGGCGGAGGACTCGACCGCCGACAGCAGGTGATGCCATTGCAGAACCTGATGCAGCAGGATTCCGTCGAAAAAGCCGCCGAGCGCGAAACCCAGCAGGTATCCCGCCCAGGGAAGCCCCGCTGCCGCCCGTGCCGGTGAAGGAAGATGCGCCGCGCCTGTGGACATGGCTCGACAACCGCCGCAAGCGCGGACGGGTTCCGGCCACGGCGTCCGAAGGGCGGAGGGCTTTCTAGCCGCCGACCAGCCCGGCCTCGTCCGCCGCACGGTCGAACTGGAGCGCGGCGAGGCGGGCGTAGAGGCCGCCCTCACGGACGAGGTCGGCGTGGCGCCCGGTGGCGACGACGCGCCCCTGCTCCATCACCACGATCCGGTCGGCGTTCAGGACGGTCGCCAGCCGGTGGGCGATGATGATCGTGGTGCGCCGGGTCATCAGCTTGTCCAGCGCGTCCTGCACCATGCGCTCGCTTTCCGCGTCGAGCGCGCTGGTCGCCTCGTCGAGCAGCAGCACCGGCGGGTCGCGCAGGATGGCCCGCGCGATGGACAGGCGCTGACGCTGCCCACCGGACAGGCGCACGCCCTTCTCGCCCAGGAAGGTGTCCAGCCCCTCGGGCAATGCTTGCAGGAACTCAAGCGCGTGGGCAGCCTCGGCGGCGGCGAGCACCTCGGCGTCGGTGGCGTCCGGGCGCCCGTAGCGGATGTTCTCCCAGGCGTTGGCGGAGAAGACCACCGGGTCCTGCGCCACGAGGCCGAGCCGCCGCCGCACCTCCACCGGGTCGGCGTCGCGGACGTCCACCCCGTCCAGGGTGACCGCCCCGGCCTGCGGGTCGTAGAAGCGCAGCAGAAGCTGGAACACCGTGGATTTGCCGGAGCCCGACGGGCCGACCAGGGCCACCGTTTCCCCTGGCTCGATCTCCAGCGAGAAATCCTTCAGCGCCGCCCAGTCCGGGCGCGACGGGTAGTGGAACCGCACGTCGCGGAAGGACAGCGCGCCCTGGGCCGGGTCCGGCAGGGCGCGCGGGTTGGCCGGGGCGCGGATCTCCGGCTCGGTGTCCAGCAGGTCGAACAGCCGTTCCGTGGCGCCGGCGGCGCGCTGGAGGTCGCCGGCCACCTCGCTGATCGCCCCGACCGAACCGGCGACAACCACCGAGTAGATGACGAAGGCCGAGAGCTGACCCACCGTCAGCCGCCCGGCGAGCACATCGTGCCCGCCAATCCACAGGATCAGGCCGACCGAACCGAACACCAGCACGATGACGATCATCGTCATGATGGCGCGCACCGTCACCCGCCGCCGGGCGGTGGCGAAGGCGTCCTCGACCCGCCCACCGAACAGGCTGCGGTCGATGGTTTCGTGCGTGTAGGCCTGCATGGTGCGGATGGCGCCCAGCGTCTCCTCGACGAAGGAGCCGAGGTCGGCGATCTTGTCCTGGCTGGCCCGCGACAGGGCGCGCACCCGCCGCCCCAGGATGATGATCGGCAGGATGACCACCGGCACGCCCAGGAACACCAGCCCGGCCAGCTTCGGCGAGGTCACCAGCAGCATCGCCGTGCCGCCGACGAACATCAGCGTGTTGCGCAGCGCGATCGAGACGGAGGAGCCGACCACGACCTGAAGCACCTCGGTGTCGGTGGTCAGGCGCGTCAGGATCTCGCCGGTCTTGGTGGTCTCGAAGAAGCCGGGAGAGAGCTTCACCACGTGGTTGTAGACGGCGCGGCGGATGTCGGCCACCACCCGCTCGCCGATCCAACTCACCAGATAGAAGCGCCCAAAGGTCGAGGCGGCCATCAGCACGATGACCACCAGCAGGACGAGGAGCGCCCGGTCGAGCAGCGCCGAGTCACCCGCGACGAAGCCCTGGTCCACCAGGACGCGCATCCCCTGCCCCAGCCCCAGAACGGTCCCGGCGGCCACGGTCAGGGCCAGCATGGCACCCAGGATCTGCAGCCGGTACGGCCACAGAAAGGGAAACAGCCGGCGCAGCGGCGACAGGT
This sequence comes from Azospirillum sp. P4_B5, assembly GCF_056402275.1. NCBI lineage: Bacteria > Pseudomonadati > Pseudomonadota > Alphaproteobacteria > Rhodospirillales > Azospirillaceae > Azospirillum > Azospirillum sp. P4_B5. The sequence goes on along the minus strand of NZ_JBFUHT010000002.1, from coordinate 39,894 downwards.
TGCGGCGGCGCGATGCGGCAGAGGACGCCCCTTCGGACACCGGATCGGATTTCGACGAATGACGGGACACCGAGGCTCCCCAGCGGCAGGACGATGTGCAGACGGTGCACGGGGGCAAGCTCGGCATATAGCAAGGGGGAGGCCTATGAACAAGGTATGGTGTGGCCGCCGGATCAAACCGCGGCGGCACGAAGACACAGTGATCCGGCTGGCGCCATCACGCTCCGGAAGCGCTCCAATTCTCTGTGCATCCGTGTTCTCGTGGTGAATGATGGGGCGGCACAGCGAAGCGGCGGTGGTTCGGGAACACCCGCCATTCCGGCGCAGGAACGCGGTTGCATCATGCCGCATGCTTTGCTATAGACCGCGCTCGCTTTGCAGGAACCCCGGCCATGAAGACTGATATCCATCCCGACTACCACGAGATCAACGTGGTGATGACCGACGGCAGCACGTTCAAGACCCGCTCCACGATGGGCAAGCCGGGCGATACGCTGCGCCTCGACATCGACCCGAAGTCGCACCCGGCTTGGACCGGCGTGCAGAAGCTGCTGGACACGGGCGGCCAGATCGCCAAGTTCAACAAGCGCTTCGCGAGCTTCGGCCTGAAGAAGTAACCTTCTTCGTCCGCAAAACGAAAAGGGGCGTCCGGTTCGCCGGGCGCCCTTTTCGCGTTTGCGGCTTCTGTTTGCGGTTTGTCGGGAAGCCGGCCGTCAGCCGGCCATCGCCACCGCGTCGCGGGCGCGCTCGTCCAGCCGGGCGACGCGCATGTAGAGCCGGTGGCTGCGCTCCAGAAGGCTGCGCAGACCGTCCGGAAGCTGCTCGTTGTCCGGGCCGGAGGGATCGGTGCAGATGTCCCCGCCCGACAGGGCGAAATCGTCGCTCGCCGCTTGCTCGCGGGTCATTTCCCCAGCATGGACGGCCTTCTGCGCCAGCAGCCAGGCCATGACCTGGGTCAGCCGGCTGGTCACCCGCATCGATTCGTACGAGATCTGAAGCCGGACATGGGGCGGCAGCGCCCGGTGGCTGGCGGCGTCATGATAGGCGATGTAATTGCGCGCCTCGATCAGCAGCGCCATCGTCTCATCATAAGTCCCGTTGAAGAAGGTCGGTGTTTCCATCACGGCCGTACCCCTCCCGCGGCCGGATGGCCCGAATCCGAGCCTCGGCGCAACTGATTAACAATCGATGAGTGGATATGGACCCCCGCCATCCGCCCTATGGACGGCGGCGGCACGGCCCGGCGATTTTCAAAAAGCGCCCTCTTGAACGCTGAGGGCACTCGCTTATCTGTCGCGGTGTCGGCGGACGCCCAGTTGGGGTTCGCCGGAACCGCAAGCCGGGGGACCGACGATGATCGTGGTCCCCGATCGCTGTATCGCTCTTTCGGAGGATATGTCATGCGCTCCTACGACCTTTCGCCCCTGTTCCGTTCGACCGTCGGGTTCGACCGCCTCTCGCGTCTCCTGGAGAACGCGATGACCGGCGACGAGGCCGCCGCGTCCTACCCGCCCTACAACATCGAGAAGACGGGCGACGACGCTTACCGGATCACCATGGCCGTCGCCGGCTTTGGCCCGGAGGACCTGGAGATCACCGCTCAGCAGAACTCTCTGGTGGTCACAGGGAAAGCTAAGAAGGAACAGGAGACCGGCCAATTCCTCTACCGGGGTATTGCCGGCCGCGCTTTCGAGCGCCGCTTTCAGCTTGCCGACTTCATCAAGGTGGGCAACGCCAATCTGCTGAACGGGCTGCTCCACATCGATCTGGTGCGCGAGGTGCCGGAAACGATGAAGCCGCGGACCATTCAGATCGGCACCAACGGCACGGCGAAGCCCGCGCTGACCCAGCAGGCCGCGTAACCGCAAGGCACTGCACATCCACACGGCGTCCCGGGAAACCGGGGCGCCGTTTTTGCGTTCTCCGGAAGTCACTGCCGCCCTCGTCAGGCCTCGCCCTTGATCCGGCTCGGCGGTAAGGCCACGGTCACGGCGGTCCCCTTCCCCGGCGCACTATCGATGCGCAATGTCCCGCCATGCGCCTCGACCAGCCGCTTCGAGATGGACAGGCCGAGCCCCATTCCCTCGTAGCGCCGCGCCATGGACTGATCGACCTGGACGAAGGGGGTCATCGCCTTCGGCAGATCCTCCGCCGCAATGCCGATTCCGGTGTCCGTCACCGACAGTTCCAGCCCACCGTCGCCCGCCCGCCGGACGCGGATGGCGGCGGGTTCACCGGGATTGGAGAATTTCACGGCGTTCGACAACAGATTCACCAGCACCTGCCGCAGGCGCAGCGCGTCGCCGAACAGCGTCGGCAGGCCATCCTCCAGGTCGATGCGAATCGGCACGCCGCGTTTGCCCGATTGGATGGCGACGAGATTCAGCGCCTCCCCCACCAGTGCGGACGGATCGACGGGATTTTCGTTCAGCCGCAGCCCTCCGGCCTCGATGGTCGTGATGTCCAGGATGTCGTCGATGATCGCCAGCAGATGTTCGCCCGACTGGCGGATCGAGCCGGCGTAGTCGATGTAGCGGTCCACCTCCCCCGCGCCCAGCAGTCGCATCTCGATCACCTGGGCGAATCCGATGACCGCGTTCAGCGGGGTGCGCAACTCATGGCTCATGATCTGGAGGAAGGTCGACTTGGTGCGGTCCGCCGACTCGGCCGCTTCCTTGGCGGCGATCAGGTCGCTTTCGGTCCGCTTGCGCGCGGTGATGTCGCGGATGATGCCGGTGAAGACGCGCCGCCCGCCCGTCTCGACCGCGCTAACCGAAACCTCGATGGGAAAGCGGTTGCCGTCGCCGCCCCGCACCGCGACGGCCTCCCGCACGGCCCCGGCCCCATGAGTTTCGCCGCCGGGCTGGTAAACGGCCAACCCGCCATCCTGAAGCAGCGCGCCGATGTCCGGGATCAGCCGGTCGATCCGGCTCCACAGCATGTCGGCCGCCGTAATGCCGAACATCGCCTCCGCCGCCGGGTTGAAGCTGTGGACAATGCCCTCCCCATCCATGGTGACGATGGCGTCGGCGGCGGCATCCACGATGGCGTTGGTCCGGGCCTCCGCCATCAGCAGAGCGTCGGCGGTCCGCACATATTCGGTCATGTCGGTCAGCGTGCCGACACAGCCCATCACCCGCCCATCCATGTCGCTCAGCGGCGAGCCCTGGCACAGGGCGAAGGTGACCGTGCCATCGGCCCCGCAAAACCGAAGATTCAGCAGAACCGGCCGACCCGACGCCACGGCCTGCGCCCAATCCGCCTCCAACCGGGATCGGTCGTCCGGATGCAGCGACGTGCGCCAGGCATGGCCGGACAGCGCATCGGGAGACAGCCCGGCGATGGCGGCGAAGCGCGGGTTGGCGAAGACGATACCGCCGTCGCGGTCCGTCTGGAAGATGCCGACCGGGGCCGAGCGGGCCAGCGTCTGGTAGAGCGTTTCGCTCGCCCGCAGTCGTTGTTCGGCCTCCACCCGGTCGGCCACGTCACGGGCGTGGATGACGATACCCTGGACGTCGGGGTCGTCCAGCCCGTTTTGCGCCGTCACCTCCATGTGACGCCAGCCACCGGCCGCGTGGCGCAGCCGGCAGGGGAACGGGCGACCGGCTTCGGTGCATGCCCCACGGCCGCACAAGGCGAGACGCCGGGCGACGTCGTCCCGGTCGTCCGGATGGACGCAATCCAGGACGAGCGTCCCCAGCAGCGCCTCCGGCGGCGATCCCAGCACGCGAGGCGACGCGGCTCCCACATCGGCGAACCGACCGTCCGACGACAGCACGGCGACGACATCGCCGGCGTTCGCCATCAGCGCATGAACATACCGCTCAAGACTCCGCACAGAACACCATTCCGCATCGCCGCTCCAACACAGAACAGTAAGACGTCAATCCGTTAACGATTCATGACGCCATTCCAATCAACGAAGAAACAACAGGCTCAGCGCGCAGAGAATTGCGCTGAAATGGCATCTGTGGTTGCGTCTGGCGCTTCCGTCATAACCATATGGCCTATACCGGACAGCATGATAACTTCGGAATGCCTAACCTTAGCGGAGAGAGCCTTGCCGGATTTTGCCGGAGTCATACGGTCGGCTCCGCCCAGCAGAAACAGCGCCGGGCAGGACACCGCCGCCGCCGCCTCAGCGCCGCGGACGTAGGCGTTGCAAGCGCCCAAATCGACGCCCAGCACGCCGGGGCGGGCCCGCTGCATCAACCGCCGCCCGCCGGGGAGCAGCGACAGTCCCGGCGCCGCCGCGCCGCCGACATGCCCGCGCGGCCCATGCCCCCAGCCGATGACCAGTTCGATGGCGGACGGGTCGTTCAGCGCCGCGGCGGCCAGAAGATCCGGATGAACCGGCATCGTCTCCGCCACGCCCAGCAGGGCCAGCGACTCGACTCGGTTTTCGTGCCGCGCCGCGGCTTCCAAGGCCACCAGGGCACCCATGGAATGGCCGGCGAGCGCCGCCTTCGCCACACCCACTGCGTCCAGCAGAGCCACGATCCAGTCCGCCAATTCCTCGATGGAGGGCAGCGGCGCCCCGCCGGACCGGCCATGACCCGGCAGATCCACCGCCAGGACCGACCGCCCGTGATGGGCGAGGTAGCGGCTTTGCAGGCTCCACGCCGTGTGGTCCATGCCGGCGCCGTGGATCAGCACGATCACCGGGAGCGCCGGGTCGAAGGACCGCCCGCCGGTGTGGGCGTAGACGGTTTGGCCGTTGACGGTCAGGTCCATGGCAGCCTCCTCACGCCTTCGTCGCGGCGCGCAGCGCCTGGCGCAGATCGTCGATCAGGTCGTCGCAATCCTCCAGCCCGATGGACAGGCGGATCATGTCCTCCCCCACCCCGGCGGCGGCGAGCGCCTCGGCGTCGAGCTGGGCGTGGGTGGTGCTGGCGGGGTGGATGACCAGCGACTTGGCGTCGCCGACGTTGGCGAGGTGGGAGAACAGCGCCAGCTTCTCGATGAAGCGCCGCCCGGCCTCCCGCCCGCCTTTGATGCCGAAGGAGATGATGGAGCCCGCACCATGCGGCAGGAGCTGGGCGCGCAGCCGGTGGTCGGGATGATCGGGCAGCTCCGGATGGGTGACCCAGGCGACGCTGCCGTTCTCCGCGTAGGCCTCCGATTCGAGGAAGCCCAGCACCTTGCGGGTGTTGTGGATGTGGCCCTTCATGCGCAGCGGCAGGGTTTCCACGCCCTGAAGGATCTGGAAGGCGTTCATCGGGCTCATACAGGCGCCGAAGTCGCGCAGGCCCTCGGCGCGGGCGCGCATGATGAAGGCCGCCGGCCCGTACTCCTCCGCGAAGTCGATGCCGTGATAGCCGGCGTAGGGCTCGGTCAGGGTCGGGAACTTGCCGGACGCCTCCCAGTCGAAGGTGCCGCCGTCGATCACCGCCCCACCGATGGCGACGCCGTGCCCGGCCAGCCACTTGGTGCAGGAATGCATGACCAGATCGGCGCCGAAACTCAACGGCTTGCACAGGTAGGGCGTGACGAAGGTCGCATCGACCATCAGCGGCAAGCCGGCGTCATGCGCGATGGCGGACAGGCGGGGGATGTCGAGCACCTCCAGCCCCGGATTGCCCAGCACCTCGCCGAACAGCAGCCGAGTCTCCGGCCGGATGGCCGCACGGAAGCCGTCGAGGTCGCGCGGATTCACGAAGGTCGTGGTGATGCCGAATCGCGGCAGCGTGTAGGCCAGCAGGTTGCGGCTGCCGCCGTAGATCGACGAGGAGGCGACGATGTGCCCGCCCGCGTCCATCAGCGTCATGATGGCGAGCGTTAGCGCCGCCTGACCACTGGCCGTGCAGACCGCGCCGACACCGCCGTCCAGAGCCGCCAGTCGCTCCTCCAGCACCGCCACTGTGGGGTTGGAGATGCGGGAATAGATGTGCCCCGGCCGTTCCAGATTGAACAGCGAGGCGGCGTGGTCGGTGTCGTCGAAGACGTAGGACGTGGATTGGTAGATCGGCACCGCCCGCGCCCCGGTGGCCGGGTCGGGCCGCTGGCCGGCGTGCAGGCTCAGCGTGTCGAACTTGAGGAACTTGGCGTCGGCCATTCCCTTCCCCCTGAAAAAGGTAAGGGCCGCCCGTGGTGCGAGCGGCCCTCTGCTGCTTCGTTTTTTTGCCTGCCCTGCTCAACCCGGTGAGCTGATTTGCGGCGAGGGTATGGCTGGATGACGCAAAGGTCAAGTAGTGGCTTTCCGAAAGTTGCCCCCAATTTCGAAGCAAATCACTCCACCCCAACCATCGTCTCCTCGGCCAGCCAATCGACCACCTGGGCCAGGGCTTCCCAGCCGGTGGCGCCCTGCTCCAGCGCCTCGCGGTAGATGGCGACCTGCCGGTGGGCGCTGGTGCCGCGGCGGATGATGTCGCGGGCGTTGGCGACCTCGGCCACGCAATCGAAGCGCTCCGCGTCCTCGCGGGTCAGTTCGATCAGCTCCTCCATCAGGTCGGCGTAGGGCACGATGGTGCCGCGCCCGAAATCGACCAGCCCCTCGTCGAGGCCGTAGCGCTGGGCACGCCAGCGGTTCTCGCCGATCAGCAGGTTCTTGTAGGGCCGCCACGTCACGTTCCGCAGCCGCAGCCGCCACAGCATGCGCAGCAGGCAGCGGAACAGCGCCGCCACCGTCACCGCGTCGTCCAGACGGGTGCAGACGTCGGTGATCCGCATCTCCAGCGTCGGGAAGCGCTGGGACGGACGGATGTCCCACCACAGCTTGCTCGCGTCCTCGATGATCCCGGCGTTGACCAGGACGTTCACCTGCTGCTGGTACTCGCCGAAGCTCTGGAAACTGTCGGGCATGCCGGTGCGCGGCAATTCGTTCCACACCGCCAGCCGGTAGGATTTCCGCTGCATGTCCTGCCCCCGCCAGAAGGGCGAGGAGGTGGACAGCGCCAGCAGATGCGGCAGGAAATAGCGGACCTGATTCATCAGGTCGATGCGCAGGTCGTCGTCCTCGATCCCGACATGGACGTGCATGCCGCAGATCATCAGACGCCGCGCCGGCGCGCCCAGGTCGCGGGCCAGCATGTTGTAACGGTCGCGGTTGGTGTGCTTCTGCGGCTCCCACGCGGCGAAGGGATGGGTGGAGGCTGCGATGGGCGCCAGATTGTGGGCGCGGGCCACCCCGGCCACCGTCGCGCGCAGCCGCGCCAGTTCGGCCCGCGCCTCCGTCAGGGTGGTACAGACCGGCGTGCCGACCTCGATCTGGCAGCGCAGGAATTCCGGATGGATCTGGCCCGGCGCCTGCTCCTGGCAGGCCTCCAGCATCTCGTCCGGCGGGTTGCGCGCAATGTCTCGCGAGTTGCGGTCGACCAGCAGATACTCTTCCTCAAGCCCCAGCGTGAAGGCCGGCTCCATGAACGCTCACTCCCGCGGGAACAGTTTGATTTCGTAAAGGCTGGGATCGGCCAGGATCGGCTCCAGCGCGTCGCCCAGCACCGTCGCCCACAGCGCCGCCCCCTCCGGCGTGGCGATCAGGTCCTGGCGCACCTCGACCAGGACGTTGGGCAGCCCGGCGGGGGTCGCGTGGCTTTCCACCGTGCCGCCCAGGGTGGTCCGGCCCGAGTAGGGCTCGTTGTCGCCGACGCACCAGCGCCCGTCGGCGCGCAGCCGTGCGATCATCGGGATCGGGATGCGCGGGTCGTGGTCCCACAGGATGCCGACATGCCAGGGCCGGGCGACGCCGCGCATGGCGGGCGTGAAGCTGTGGATCGATAGCAGCACCGGCACCTGCCCGCGCTCCCGCCGCCGGGCGACCTCGGCGGCGACGGCCTCGTGATAGGGCCGGAAGATGGCGTCGATCCGGCGCTCCTCCTCGACGCGGTCCAGGGCACGGTTTCCGGGGATCACCACGTCGTCGCTGACCACCGGAATCGCCGTGGGATCGTCCAGCGCGCGGTTCGGGTCGATCACCAGCCGGGAATAGCCGGACAGCACCGCCGTCGCGCCGAACCGCTCCGACAGCCGACGCGTCACCTCCGCCGCGCCGATGTCGTAGGCGATGTGCCGGCACAGGTTCGCCTCGTCCAACCCCAGCGACCCCAGCGCCTTCGGAATGGCCCGCGCGGCGTGGTCGCACAGCAGCAGGACCGGGCTGTCCGACTCCGGGCGCAGCACGGTGACCGGCGGCGGGTCGTCGGGACCCAGCAACGGCGCAGCGGGCGCCGCACGGGGCGGCGACGGCAGGGTCACCGGTCGGGGGTGTTCGGCGGGCTTGCAGGGGGATCGCTGCGTCATGATGGCACAGTATTGCAGGGTCTCGGTCGCAGCGGAAGTTCCCGCCGGCTGGTTCCCAAGGCAACGGCCCGGCGGCGCGGATGATCCCAACGGAGCGGCAATGTCCCACAGTTCGGGCCTTCCGCAGATGAGCCATGCGGCAGGCGCCCGTGGCGCCTGGTGGGTGCGTCCGTTATAACGGACGCCATGCCGGACGCCAGCACCCTCGCCCCCACCGCGCGCGCCGACTCGGCGCAGCGGATCGCGCTGATCGCCCTTCTGACCGGGGCGCTGGGAATTGCCTTCGCACCGATCTTCGTGCGCCTCTCCGAACTGGGGCCGAGCGCCACCGCCTTCTGGCGGCTCGCCTTCGCCATCCCCGCTCTGTGGGTCTGGATGGCGGTTGAGCCGAAGGGGGGCGCGCGGTCGCGCAAGCCTTCGTCGCTGTCCGACTACGCCCGGCTGACCGCGGCCGGCCTGTTCTTCGCTGGCGACCTCGCCATCTGGCACTGGTCGATCCGCTACACCTCCGTCGCCAACTCCACGCTGCTCGCGAACTTCGCGCCGATCTTCGTGACGCTGGTGTCCTGGCTGGTGTTCAAGGAGCGGTTCAGCCGGACCTTCCTGACGGGGCTCGGGCTGGCGCTGTGCGGGGCCGTCGTGCTGATGGGGCAGAGCCTGAAGCTGAGCCCGGACCATGTGTTCGGCGATGCCCTCGGGCTGCTGACCGCGGTCTTCTACGGCGGCTACATCCTGGCGGTGGGGCGGCTGCGGGCGGAGTTCTCCACCGCCACCATCATGACCTGGAGCGGAGTCGTCACCGGCCTCGCCCTGCTGCCCATCGCCCTGCTGTCGGGGGAGAGCCTGATCGCCGGATCTCTCGGTGGATGGGCCGTGCTGCTGGGGCTCGCCCTGGTCAGCCACGCCGGCGGCCAGAGCCTGATCGCCTATGCGCTGGCCCATCTGCCCGCCGCCTTTTCCTCCGTCAGCCTGCTGCTTCAGCCGGCGGCGGCGGCGGTGCTCGCCTGGGCGCTGCTCGCCGAGCCGCTCGGCATTCTCCAGGCAACGGGCGGCGCCGTGGTGTTGGCCGGCATCCTGATGGCCCGCCGCGGGAGTCGATGAAACGCCGCCGGTGACGCCGGCCATACGCCGCCGTCCGGATGCGAGTTGACGTGATTTACCCGACTCGGGTACGACCTATGACCGATTGCTGATGAAAGGGCATGCCACCGTGTCCGACACCGAAGAACCCCACCACGTACCGGCCTCCTCCCAGCGCATTTCCGAATGGGTGGCGGAGCGGATTCTCGAACGGATCGCCCGCGGCGAACTCGTTCCGGGAGAGCGCCTGCCCGGCGAGCGCCAGCTTGCGGAGCAGCTCCACGTCAGCCGGGTGTCGGTGCGCGCGGCCCTGCAAAAGTTGAAGACGCAGGGCTTCCTGACCGCCGTCCAGGGCGGCGGCACGCGCGTGGTGTCCTCCGCGGGCGCCATGGACGGCGCCCTGACCGAGATGGTCCGCGTGAAGCACGCCAATCTCTGCGACCTCGTGGAGATCCGGCAGGCCCTGGAAAGTTGGGCGGCCCGGCGCGCCACCGAACGCGCGACCCAGGAGCAGATCGACCACATCGGGCGGGTCCTCGCCGCGATGGGCGAGACGGGCCGCGACGGCAAGCAGGCCGCCGACGATATGGACTTTCACCTCGCCGTCGCCCAGGCGGCCGGGAGCCCAGTCTATCTGCACCTGCTGGCGACCATCCGCGACATCCTCGGCCAAATGATGGAGTATCACCACACCGAGCCCTTCGCGCTGGGCCGAGAGGCGCTGATGATCGACCATCACCGCGCCATCTACGACGCCATCCGGCGCCGCGACGCCGATGCCGCCGCCGTCGCGGCCACCGATCACCTCGGCTGGGTGCTCGACCGTTACAACGATCTGAGCCGGAAGGCGGAAGACCTCTCGCGCCCCGACACCGACGCCGCTCCGTAAAGAGCGGCGGCACCTCCGGGGAGGACCGCCCTCCCCGCCTCATCGTCACGGCATAGAAAAAGCCGCAAAGGTCCGAAGATCCTCGCGGCTTTTTCTATGCAGTCGATCAGGACAATCCCGGTCAGGCGGCCAGGATGCCCTCGATCTGTTTCGTCACGTCGTCGATCTCGGCCATGCCGTCCACCGTCTTCAGAACGCCACGGCTCTGATAATACGGCAGGATCGGCGCGGTCTGCTCGTGATACTGGGCGAGGCGGGTCTTCACCGTGTCGGCGTTGTCGTCGGCCCGGCGCTTGAACTCCGTGCTGCCGCAGACATCGCAGACGCCCTCGACCTTCGGCTTCTCGAAGACGTCGTGATAGCCCTTGCCGCACTTGGCGCAGGTGTAACGACCGGTGATGCGCTCCACCAGGATGTCGTCCACGACCTTCATCTCGATCACGTGATCGAGCTTCAGGCCCTTGTCCGACAGCATGGTGTCAAGCGCCTCGGCCTGAGCGACCGTGCGCGGGAAACCATCGAGGATGAAGCCGTTGGCGACATCCGGCTTGGAAATGCGCTCAGCGATGATTTTGACCATCAGCTCGTCCGGCATCAATTTGCCGGCGGACATGATGTCCTTCGCCTGCTGCCCAAGCGGACCACCCTCGGCGACCATCGCGCGGAGCATATCGCCCGTGGAAAGCTGGACGAGTCCGCGCGTGTCTTCGAGACGCCGCGCCTGGGTCCCCTTCCCGGCGCCCGGCGGTCCGAGCAGAATGAGATTCATTACTTTCTCCCCCGAAGCTTCGCTTTTTTAATCAGCCCCTCATACTGGTGGGCCAGCAGATGGGAATGAATCTGCGCGACCGTGTCCATCGTCACCGTGACCACGATCAGCAGGCTGGTGCCGCCAAAATAGAACGGAACCGAATGCTGGGAAATCAGGATTTCGGGGAGGAGACAAACCGCCACAAGGTAGGCCGAACCGATCACCGTCAACCGGGTCAGCACGTAGTCGATGTAGTCCGCGGTGTTCTTGCCCGGACGGATGCCGGGAATGAAGCCGCCATACTTGCGCAGGTTCTCGGCCGTGTCAGCGGGGTTGAAGACGATGGCCGTGTAGAAGAAGCAGAAGAAGATGATCAGCGCGGAATACAGGATCATGTAGAGCGGCGTGCCGTGCGCCAGATAGCGCGTGACGGTCTGCAGCCACTCCGGACCCTCGCCGCCGGCGAAGCCGACCGCGGTCAGCGGCAGCAGCAGCAGCGACGACGCGAAGATCGGCGGGATGACGCCCGAGGTGTTCAGCTTAAGCGGCAGGTGCGACGCTTCGCCGCCGAACACGCGATTGCCCATCTGCCGCTTCGGATACTGGATCAACAGACGGCGCTGCGCGCGCTCCATGAACACGATGAAGAACACGACGCCCACCGCCATCAGCAGCAGGAAGACGATGAACAGCGTGGACAGCGCGCCGGTGCGGCCCAGCTCCAGCGTGCTGACCAGAGCGCGCGGCAGCTCGGCGACGATGCCGGCGAAGATGATGAGGGAGATGCCGTTGCCGATGCCGCGGGCGGTGATCTGCTCGCCCAGCCACATCAGGAACATCGTGCCGCCGACCAGGGTGATGACCGTGGCGATCTTGAAGAACAGCCCCGGTTCGGGAACCGCGGCGCCGGATGCGCCGGTCATCGCCTCGAGCCCCACCGCCAAGCCCCAGGCCTGCACGGTCGCCAGCAGAACCGTGCCGTAGCGGGTGTACTGGTTCAGCTTCTTGCGGCCCGATTCGCCCTCCTTCTTCAGCGCTTCCATCTGCGGCGACACCGCGGTCAGGAGCTGCACGATGATGGAGGCCGAAATGTACGGCATGATGTTGAGCGCGAAGATCGTCATGCGGTGCAGCGCGCCGCCGGCCAGCATGTCGAACATGCCGAGGATGCCCCCGCCCTGCTGCCGAAAAATATCGGCCAGGATCTGCGGGTTGACGCCCGGAATCGGGATGTAGGTGCCCAGGCGGTAGATGATCAAGGCACCAAGGGTGAACCAGATCCGCTTCTTCAGCTCGGTCGCCTTGGAGAAGGCCCCGAAATTAATATTCGCGGCAAGCTGCTCGGCCGCTGATGCCATGGGTCGTATCCCTGTCCCTAATGCACGAACGGGGCGGTCCTGCAGGATGCAGGCCGCCCCTCGCAACTTCGCTTCATTTAGTGCCGGAAGAGGCCCGCGCGCAAGCGCGGGCTTCCGATCACTCGGCGGCTTCGGCGGCGGACGCGGTCAGCGTGACGCTGCCACCCGCCTTCTCGACCGCTTCCACAGCCGACTTGGAGGCGCCGGCCACGGTGAAGCTGGCCTTCGTCGTCAGGGCGCCCTTGCCCAGCAGACGGACGCCGTCCTTCTTCACCTTGCCGGTGACGCCCGCCGCTTCCAGGGCCACCGCATCGATGGTCTGGCTGGCGTCGAGCTTGCCGGCGTCGATGAACTTCTGGACCAGGCCCAGGTTCACGACCGAGTATTCCTTCGCGAAGATGTTGCGGAAACCGCGCTTCGGAAGGCGGCGGTGAAGGGGCATCTGGCCGCCTTCAAAGCCGTTGATGGCCACGCCGGTGCGCGAGGTCTGACCCTTGACGCCACGGCCGCCGGTCTTGCCCTTGCCCGAACCGATACCGCGGCCGACGCGCATGCGCTCCTTACGGGCACCGGGGTTGTCCCGGAGATCGTTCAGCTTCGTCATGGGTTCAGCCCTCGTTCTCGACGCGGACCAGGTGCGCGACCTTGGCGATCATGCCCCGCACGGCCGGAGTGTCCTCCAGCTCGCGGGTCCGGTGCAGCTTGTTGAGACCCAGACCGACCAGCGTCTCGCGCTGGTCGTGCTTACGACCGATCGGGCTGCCGGTCTGGGTGACGATGACGGTCTTCTTCTCGGCCATGATCAAGCCTCCTGCGCACCGGCGGCGCCGGTTTCACGCTTGCCGAGGATGTCGCTCACGCGACGGCCGCGGCGGGCGGCGACGCTGCGCGGGCTGGAAACCTGCGACAGCGCGTCGAAGGTCGCCTTGATCATGTTGTGCGGGTTGGAGGTGCCGATGGACTTCGTCACCACATCCTGCACACCCAGGGCCTCGAAGATCGCGCGCATCGGACCGCCGGCGATGATGCCGGTACCGGCCGGGGCAGTGCGCAACACGACCTTGCCGGCACCGAAGTGACCGTTGGAGTCGTGGTGCAGCGTGCGGCCTTCGCGGAGCGGAACGCGGATCATGCCGCGCTTCGCCTGGTCGGTCGCCTTGCGGATCGCCTCCGGCACCTCACGGGCCTTGCCCGATCCGACGCCGACGCGGCCCTTGCCGTCACCGACCACCACCAGGGCGGCGAAGCCGAAGCGACGGCCACCCTTCACAACCTTGGCGACGCGGTTGATGCCGACGAGCTTTTCGATCAGCTCGCTCTCTTCCCGGTCGCGATCGCGCGGCTGCCGATCACGGTCGCTCCGCTCGCCTCTTTCACGTGCCATTTCGGAGCCTCCTTAGAACGACAGCCCGCCCTCGCGGGCGGCGTCAGCCAGGGCCTTGACCCGGCCGTGGTAAATGTAGCCACCACGGTCGAACACGACCTCGGTGACGCCAGCCGCCTTGGCGCGCTCAGCGATGAGCGCACCGATCTTCTGGGCGGCTTCGACGTTCCCACCGTGCTTGAGCTGCTCGCGCAGCTCTTTTTCCACGGACGAGGCCGAGGCGACCGTGCGGCCGTTCTCGTCGTCGATGATCTGGGCGTAGATGTGCAGATTGGACCGGAAAACCGAGAGGCGAGCCCGCCCGCCGGCCTTCTTGGCAATCTGCGCGCGCACGCGCTGCTTGCGGCGCTCGTGGAGTTGCTTTGGCTTGAGCATGGCGGACCTTACTTCTTCTTGCCTTCCTTGCGGATGAGCGTCTCGGTCTCGTACTTGATGCCCTTGCCCTTGTAGGGCTCCGGCTTCTTCCAACCGCGGATCTCCGCGGCGACTTGACCGACCTTTTGCTTGTCGAAGCCCGACACCGAGATCGCGGTGGGCTTGTCACACTTGATGGTGATGCCCTCCGGGATCGGGTACTTGACGTCGTGCGAGTAGCCGAGCTGCATGACCAGCTCCTTGCCCTGCACGGCGGCACGGTAACCGACGCCGTTGATCTCGAGGTTGATGGTGAAGCCCTGGTTGACGCCCGTGACCATGTTGTTGATCAGGGTGCGCGAGGTTGCCCACATAACGCGGGCGCGCTTGCTGTCGTTCGCCGGGGCCACCACGACCTTGCCGTCTTCCAGCTTGGCCGTGATGTCGTCGATGAGGGTCAGGCTGAGCGAACCCAGCTTGCCCTTGGCCGACACCTGCTGGCCGTTGACGGAGACGTCAACACCAGCCGGAACCGGCACGGGATGCTTTCCAATGCGCGACATCGAAGGGTCCCCCTTAGAACACGCGGCAGAGGACTTCACCGCCGACGTTGGCGGCGCGGGCCTCATTGTCCGACATCACGCCGCGCGGCGTGGAGAGGATCGCGATGCCGAGGCCGTTGAAGACGCGGGGCAGATCGGTGATCTTCGAATAGACGCGGCGGCCGGGCTTCGACACACGGGCGATCTGCTTAATCACAGGCTCGCCTTCGTGATACTTCAGCTCGATCTTCAGGTTCTTGATGCCGGGGCGCAGCTCCTCCTCGGAGTAACCGCGGATGTAACCCTCGCGCTTGAGAACCTCAAGCACGTTGCTGCGCAGCTTCGACGCCGGGCTCTGCACAACAGACATACGGGCGTGCTGACCGTTGCGAATACGGGTCAGCATATCGCCGAGCGGATCGCTCAAAGACATTCTCCGACCCTCCTTACCAGCTCGACTTCGTCATGCCCGGAATCTGACCAGTCGAGGCCAGATCGCGGAGCGCGACGCGCGACAGCTTGAACTTGCGATAGAACGCCCGCGGACGGCCGGTCATTTCGCAGCGGTTGCGGATGCGCACCTTCGACGAGTTGCGCGGCATTTCGGCCAGCTTGAGGCGGGCGGCGAACTGCTCTTCCGGCGGGAGGGAGCGATCGGAGGCGATGGCCTTCAGGCGGGCACGCTTGTTGGCGAACTGCTTCACCAGCTTGGTGCGACGCTTGTTCTTCTCGATGGCACTGGTCTTAGCCATGGGGTCGTGCTCCAGCCAATCAGGCCACAAACGGCATGTCGAAGGCCTTCAGGAGGGCCTTGGCCTCCTTGTCGGTCTTCGCCGAGGTGACGAAAATGATGTCCATGCCGCGGATCTGATCGATCTTGTCGTAGTCGATCTCCGGGAAAATGATCTGCTCCTTCACGCCCATGGCATAGTTGCCACGGCCGTCGAAGCTGTTGCCGGGGATGCCGCGGAAGTCGCGGACACGCGGCAACGCGATCGTGACCAGGCGATCCAGGAACTCGTACATCCGCTCACGACGGAGCGTGACCTTGCACCCGATCGCCATGCCCTCACGCAGCTTGAACTGCGCGATCGACTTGCGAGACTTCGTGACGATCGGCTTCTGGCCGCTGATCGCCGTCAGTTCGCTCACCGCATTCTGGATCTTCTTGGAGTCGCCGACAGCCTCGCCGACACCCATGTTGATGACGATCTTCTCGATCCGCGGAACTTCCATGTCGTTCGCGTAGCCGAACTCAGCCTTGAGCGCGGCGCGGATCTTGGAGTCGTACACTTCCTTCAAACGTGCAGCCATTGGTCCGGTCCTCACACGTCGATGACTTCGCCGGACCGCTTGGCGACACGCACCTTGCGGCCATCCTCAAGGATCTTGAAACCGACGCGAGTCGGCTTGCCGTCCTTGGGGTCGACATGAGCAACGTTCGAGACGTTGATGGGCGCCTCGAACTCAACGATGCCGCCCTGCGAGGTGGCGCTCGGACGCTGGTGCTTCTTCACCACGTTCACGCCCTGCACGACGACACGGTTTTCCGCCGGGATGACCTTGAGGACTTCGCCGGTCTTGCCCTTGTCCTTGCCGGCAAGGATGACGACTTTGTCCTTGGTCTTGATCTTCGCGGCCATCACAGCACCTCCGGCGCCAGCGAGATGATCTTCATGAACTTCTTGCCGCGAAGCTCACGAGTGACCGGCCCGAAGATACGCGTGCCGATCGGCTCGCCCTGCTTGTTGATCAGCACGGCGGCATTGCGGTCGAAACGGATCGCGGACCCGTCCTCCCGGCGCAGTTCCTTCGCGGTGCGGACGATGACGGCGCGATGCACGTCGCCCTTCTTGACGCGACCCTTCGGAATGGCCTCCTTGACCGAGACGACGATGACGTCGCCGACGGTGGCCACCTTCCGCTTGGACCCGCCAAGCACCTTGATGCACTGCACCCGGCGCGCCCCGCTATTGTCGGCGACTTCCAGGTTGGTTTGCATCTGGATCATGGTTTGTACCCTTCCGTTTACGCGGCGCCGCTAACGGCGGCGGACTCAAGCACGACCGTCCAGCGCTTGCGCTTGGAGATCGGGCGGCATTCGATGATCGAAACGGTATCGCCGACCTTGAACTGGTTGCCCTCGTCGTGGGCGGCGTACTTCTTCGACTGACGAATGAACTTCTTGTACACGGGGTGCATGACGCGGCGCTCGACCAGGACGATAACCGTCTTGTCGCCCTTGTCGCTGACCACCGTGCCCTGCAGAACGCGGCGAGGCATAGGTAGCCCTCCTTACTTGCCGGCTTCGGACGAGCGCGAACGCTCGCCGAGGATCGTCTTGATGCGCGCGATGTCGCGACGCACCACCTGCACCCGCGCGGTGTTCTCCAGCTGGCCGGAGGCCCGCTGGAAACGCAGGTTGAACTGTTCCTTCTTGAGCTGGAGGAGCTGATCGTTCAGCTCCTCGTTGCTCTTCGCACGAACGTCGACGGGCTTCATGCCGCCACCTCCTCACCGCCGCCGAGGCGGGTCACCAGCTTGGTCTTGATCGGCAGCTTGGCGGCCGCCAGGGCGAACGCCTGCTTTGCCACATCCGCGGGCACGCCGTCCAGCTCAAACAGGATGCGGCCGGGATGAACGCGGGCCGCCCAGTACTCGGGCGTGCCCTTGCCGGAACCCATGCGGACTTCGGCGGGCTTGGTGGAGACCGGCAGGTCCGGGAACACGCGGATCCACACGCGGCCCTGACGCTTCATGGCGCGGGTGATCGCGCGGCGGGCCGCCTCGATCTGACGGGCCGTGATGCGCTCCGGCTCCAGGGCCTTGAGGCCGAAGGAGCCGAAGTTCAGCTGGGTGCCGCCCTTCGCGTTGCCGTGGATGCGGCCCTTGTGGGCCTTGCGGTACTTGGTACGCTTCGGAGAAAGCATCGCTCGTGCCCCTTACTAGCGGTCGGCCCGCTCGGAGCGGTCACGGTCGCCGCGACCGCGGCCCCCACGCTCCTCACGGTCACCACGCTCGCGACGCTCGCGGCGCGGCTCGCCATCGGTCGACACCGGCTCGGTGCCCATGCGCTTGTCCTGGGCCATCGGGTCGTGCGCCATGATCTCGCCCTTGAAGACCCACACCTTGACACCGCAGGTGCCATAGGTGGTCTTAGCGGTCGCGGTGCCGTAGTCGATGTCCGCACGCAGGGTGTGCAGCGGAACGCGGCCCTCGCGGTACCACTCCAGGCGGGCGATCTCGGCACCGCCGAGACGACCGGAGCAGTTGATCCGGATGCCCTGGGCGCCCAGACGCATGGCCGACTGGACCGCGCGCTTCATGGCGCGGCGGAAGGCGACACGGCGCTCGAGCTGGTTGGAGATGTTCTCGGCGATGAGCTTGGCATCGATCTCCGGCTTGCGGATCTCGATGATGTTCAGGCTCACCTCGCCGCCGGCCATCTTCGACAGCTCGGTGCGCAGCTTCTCGATGTCCGCGCCCTTCTTGCCGATCACCACGCCCGGACGGGCCGAGTGGATGGTGACGCGGGCCTTCTTGGCCGGACGCTCGATGATGACGCGCGAACAGCCGGCCTGCTGCAGGCGGCCCTGCAGATAGCCGCGCAGCTTCAGGTCCTGGTGCAGCAGGTTGGCGTAGTCGCGCTTGGCGAACCAACGGCTGTCCCAGGTCCGGTTGATGCCGAGGCGCAGCCCGATCGGATTGACTTTCTGACCCATCTTACTCGGCCCCTTCGGCAGCGGCGGCGTCGCGCTCACGCACGATGATCGTCAGGTTGGAGAACAGCTTCTCGACCCGCGCGCCGCGCCCACGGGCGCGGGCGTGGAAGCGCTTCATCACCAGGGCGCGGCCGACCGTCGCCGAGGAGACGTAGAGGCGGTCCACATCGAGCTGATGGTTGTTCTCGGCGTTGGCGATCGCGGCCTGGAGGACCTTCTTCACCTCGCCGGCGATGCGGCGCTTGGAGAAGGTCAGCTCGGCCACGGCGCTGCTGGCATCCTTGTTCCGGATGAGCTGGGCGACGAGGTTCAGCTTGCGCGGGCTGGTGCGGATCATCGGATTGGAGGCGATCGCCTCGTTCTCCGCGATACGGCTGGGGTTGGAGGGCTTGCCCATGGCTTACTTCCTCTTCGCCTTCTTGTCCGCCGCGTGCCCGTAGAAGGTGCGCGTCGGAGCGAACTCACCGAACTTGTGGCCGATCATGTTCTCGGTCACCAGAACCGGCAGGAACTTGTGGCCATTGTACACGCCGAACGTGAGACCCACGAACTGCGGCAGGATCGTCGAACGACGCGACCAGATCTTGATGATCTCGTTGCGGCCCGAAGCCCGCGACTTGTCCGCCTTCTTGAGCAGGTAGCCGTCGACGAACGGGCCCTTCCAAACGGAGCGTGCCATCGTCCGCCCTCCTTACTTCGAATGACGGCGGCGCAGGATCAGGCCATCCGTCTTCTTGTTGTGACGAGTCTTCTTGCCCTTGGTCGGCTTGCCCCACGGCGTGACCGGATGACGGCCCCCCGAGGTGCGGCCTTCACCACCACCGTGCGGGTGGTCGATCGGGTTCATGGCGACACCACGGACGGACGGACGGATGCCCAGCCAACGGCTGCGACCGGCCTTGCCCTTGTTGGTGTTCATGTTGTCCGGGTTCGACACGGCACCCAGGGTGGCCATGCAGTCGCCGCGGACCACGCGAAGCTCGCCCGAGGGCAGCTTCAGCTGGGCGTACCCGCCGTCGCGGCCGACCAGCTGCAGGTAGGTGCCGGCCGAACGGGCCAGCTGACCACCCTTGCCGGGCTTCAGCTCGACGTTGTGCAGCACGGAACCGACCGGGATGTTCTTCAGCGGCATGGCGTTGCCGGGCTTCACATCCACCTTCTCGCCGGCCACCACCGTGTCGCCCACCTTCAGGCGCTGCGGCGCCAGGATGTAGGAGAGGGTGCCGTCCTCATACTTGATGAGGGCGATGAAGGCCGTGCGGTTCGGATCGTACTCCAGGCGCTCGACGACCGCCGGAACGTTGAACTTGCGGCGCTTGAAGTCCACCAGACGGTAGACGCGCTTGTGACCGCCACCCATCCGGCGCGCGGTGATGCGGCCGGTGTTGTTGCGGCCGCCGGACTTGGTCAGGCCCTCGGTGAGGGTCTTGACCGGCTTGCCCTTCCACAGCTCCGAGCGGTCGACGATGACCAGCTGGCGGAGCGACGGCGTAATTGGGCGATATTGCTTCAGAGCCATCGGATCACACTCCCGCTCAGATGCCCGTGGTCACGTCGATCTTGTTCCCCTCGGCGAGGGTCACGACGGCCTTCTTGAAGTCCGAGCGACGGCCGATGGTCCCGCGGAAGCGCTTGGTCTTGCCCTTGGTAACCAGGGTGTTGACCGCCGTCACCTTCACGTTGAACAGCCCCTCGACAGCCGACTTGATCTCCGGCTTGGTCGCCGACAGCGGCACGCGGAACGTCACCTGATTGTGCTCCGACGCCATCGTCGACTTCTCGGTGATCACCGGAGCCAGGATGAGGTCGTACATCCGCTCCTGGCTCACCGCAGGTTTCGACTGCTTGCTCATTTCAGGCGAGCCTCCAGCTGCTCGACCGCGTTGCGGGTCAGGACCAGCGTATCGCGGCGAAGAATGTCGTAGACGTTGGCGCCCTGCTCCGGCAGCACGTCGATCAGCGGGATGTTGCGCGAGGCCCGAGCGAAGTTCTCGTTCAGGTTGGCGCCATCGATGATCAGAGCCGAGGTCAGGCCGAGCGAAGCGAGACGGACAGCCAGTTCCTTGGTCTTGTGGCTCTCAGCCGAAGCGGCGTCGAGGACCAGGAGCTTGCCTTCCGCGGCCTTGGTGGACAGCGCGGTCTTCAGGGCCAGCTTGCGGACCTTCTTGGTCAGGTCGTGCTCGTGCGAACGGACGACCGGGCCGAAGATGGTCGCGCCGCCACGGAACTGGGCGGAGCGCAGGGAGCCCTGACGGGCGCGGCCGGTGCCCTTCTGGCGGTACGGCTTCTTGCCGGTGCCGGAAATCTCGCTGACCGTCTTGGTCTTGTGGTTACCGGCGCGGCGCTTGGCCAGCTGCCAGTTGACCATGCGGGCCAGGATGTCCGTGCGGGACGGAAGGCCGAAGATCTCGTCAGCCAGCTCGATCTCGCCGACGGTCTCGTTGTTCAGGTTCTTAATGGTCGCCTTCATGGCCATCACTCCTGCGGCTCGGCGGCGGCTTCAGCGGCCGGCGCAGCCTTGATCCCGGCGGGGAACGGCAGACCTTCCGGAGCCTTCTTCTTCACCGCGTCGCGGATGCGGAGCCAAGCCCCCTCGGCGCCCGGAACGGCACCCTTGAGGAAGATCAGACCGCGGTCCTCATCGACCGACACGACCTTCAGGTTCAGAACCGTGACCTTCTCGTCGCCGAGATGACCGGCCATCTTCTTGTTCTTGAAGACCTTGCCGGGGTCCTGGCGGTTACCCGTCGAACCGTGCGAGCGGTGCGACACCGACACGCCGTGCGTCGCGCGCAGACCACCGAAGTTCCAGCGCTTCATCGCACCGGCGAAGCCCTTACCGATGGAAGTGCCGGTGACGTCGACGAACTGGCCCGGGAGGAAATGCGCAGCCGAGAGCTCGGCGCCGACCTCGATCAGCGCGTCTGCATCGACGCGGAACTCGACCAGCTTGCGCTTGGGCTCGACGCGCGCCTTGGCGAAATGCCCGCGCTGCGGCTTCGTGACGTTCTTCACCTTGATGGCGCCTGCGCCGAGCTGGACGGCGGTGTAGCCATCCTTGTCCTCGGTGCGGACGGCGACGACCTGGCAGCTGTCGACTTTCAGCACAGTCACCGGCACGTGCTGCCCGTCGTCCGTGAAGACGCGGGTCATGCCGACTTTCTGCGCGATCAAACCGGATCGCATTGTTCTTTATCTCCTGACCAGGGACATCCTCAGAGGGAGAGGTCCCTCAACAGCAACGAATTAGAGCTTGATCTCGACGTCCACACCGGCAGCGAGGTCGAGCTTCATCAGCGCGTCCACCGTCTGCGGCGTCGGATCGACGATGTCGAGCAGACGCTTGTGGGTGCGGATTTCGAACTGCTCGCGCGACTTCTTGTCGACGTGCGGCGAGCGGTTCACCGTAAACTTCTCGATCTGCGTCGGCAGCGGGATCGGGCCCCGCACCCGAGCACCGGTCCGCTTGGCGGTGTTGACGATCTCGCTGGTCGACTGGTCGAGCACGCGATGATCGAACGCCTTCAAGCGGATGCGGATGTTCTGGCTGTCCATGTCCAAACGTCCCTTGCACCTCGTTTCGGTGGCGCGACTGCGCCACCGGCACCCAAAAACTGTCCCCCGGGGACCCGCGGCGGCAGGCGAACCTGCGCCGGCTCACCGAAGCGGTGGGCGGCGGTTCGTCTGTCCGATCTGACGGCCGATACGAAAAAGAACATCCCCCGCATCGCAATGCGGATGGATGTTCCTGGCAGCAACCGGTGCAAGTGGAGCTTGCGGTGCCGTTCGTGATCGGGCTGCGTCTAGGCCGGACGTGCCTACTACCAACCCAAATTCCAGAGGGCGTAACGTGTATGCCTTACTTGATGATCGAGGCGACGACGCCGGCGCCGACGGTGCGGCCACCCTCGCGGATGGCGAAGCGCAGACCCTCGTCCATGGCGATCGGAGCGATCAGCTCGACTTCCATGGAGATGTTGTCGCCCGGCATCACCATCTCGGTGCCTTCCGGCAGCTTCACCATGCCCGTCACGTCGGTCGTGCGGAAGTAGAACTGCGGACGGTAGTTGGTGAAGAACGGCGTGTGACGGCCACCCTCTTCCTTCGTCAGGATGTAGGCCTCGGCCTTGAAGGTGGTGTGCGGCGTGATGCTGCCCGGCTTGGCCAGAACCTGGCCGCGCTCGACGTCCTCACGCTTGGTGCCGCGCAGCAGCGCGCCGATGTTGTCGCCGGCCTCACCCGAGTCGAGCAGCTTGCGGAACATCTCGACGCCGGTCACGGTGGTCTTGACCGTCGCCTTCAGGCCGACGATCTCRACTTCCTCGCCGACCTTGACGATGCCGCGCTCGACGCGGCCGGTCACCACGGTGCCGCGGCCCGAGATCGAGAACACGTCCTCGATCGGCATCAGGAACGGACGGTCCTTCGGACGCTCCGGCTGCGGGATGTACTGGTCGACCTCGGCCATCAGCTTGAGGATGGCGTCACGGCCGATCTCCGGCGAACGGTCCTCCAGAGCGCACAGCGCCGAGCCCTTGACGATCGGAATGTCGTCGCCCGGGAACTGGTAGGAGGACAGCAGCTCGCGCACCTCCATCTCGACCAGCTCGAGCAGCTCCGGATCGTCGACCATGTCGACCTTGTTCATGAACACCACCAGCGCCGGCACGCCGACCTGGCGGGCCAGCAGGATGTGCTCGCGCGTCTGCGGCATCGGGCCGTCGGCGGCCGACACGACCAGGATCGCGCCGTCCATCTGCGCGGCGCCCGTGATCATGTTCTTCACGTAGTCGGCGTGRCCCGGGCAATCGACGTGGGCGTAGTGGCGGTTGGTCGTCTCGTACTCGACGTGCGCCGTCGAGATCGTGATGCCACGGGCCTTCTCTTCCGGCGCCTTGTCGATCTGGTCATAGGCGGTGAAGGTCGCGCCGCCGCTCTCGGCCAGCACCTTCGTGATCGCCGCCGTCAGCGACGTCTTGCCGTGGTCGACGTGGCCGATCGTGCCGATGTTGCAGTGCGGCTTGTTCCGCTCGAACTTTGCCTTCGCCATGGTGTGTGCTCTCCGTCTCTTTGTCGTTCCAGCGGTTTCAGGCCATCCTGGCGCGGATGGTCTCCGCAATCGTCTGCGGCACCGGCTCGTGGTGGTCGAACTGCATCGTGTACTGCGCGCGCCCCTGACTCATCGAGCGCAGGGTGTTCACATAACCGAACATCGATGCCAGCGGAACCATCGCCAGGATCGAGCGGGCGTTGCCGCGCTGGTCCATGGCGGTGATCTGGCCGCGGCGGCTGTTCAGGTCCCCGATGATGTCGCCCATGTAGTCTTCGGGCGTCACCACCTCAACCCTCATGATCGGCTCCAGAAGCATCGGGCCGGCCTTCTGCATGCCCTCGCGGAAGGCCGCGCGGGTCGCGATTTCGAAGGCTAGCACCGAGGAGTCGACGTCGTGGAAGGCGCCGTCGACCAGCGCGACCTTGAGGTCGATCACTGGGAAGCCGGCCACCACACCGGCATGCAGCGAGGCGTCCAGCCCCTTCTGCACGCCCGGTATGAACTCCTTGGGCACCGCACCGCCGACGACCTTGTTCTGGAAGACAAAGCCGCTGCTGGCGGGCTGCGGCTCGAAGACCAGCTTGACGCGGGCGAACTGGCCGGTGCCTCCGGTCTGCTTCTTGTGGGTGTAGTCGATCTCGGCGGTCCTGGTGATGGTCTCGCGGTACGCCACCTGCGGCGCGCCGACGTTCGCATCCACCTTGAACTCCCGCTTCATGCGGTCGACGATGATTTCCAGATGCAGTTCGCCCATGCCCTTGATGATCGTCTGACCGCTCTCATGGTCGACGGCCACGCGGAAGGACGGGTCCTCCTGGGCGAGGCGGGACAGCGCCATGCTCATCTTCTCCTGGTCGGCCTTGGACTTCGGCTCGACGGCCACCTCGATGACCGGTTCCGGAAACTCCATCCGTTCCAGGACGATGGGCTTGGCGGGATCGCACAACGTATCGCCGGTCGTCGTGCTCTTCAGCGCGGTGAAGGCGACGATGTCGCCGGCGTAGGCCTCGTCGATCTCCTCCCGGCTGTTGGCGTGCATCAGCAGCATACGGCCGACGCGCTCCTTCTCGTCCTTGCCGGGATTGAGCACGGCGGTGCCGGAGGCGACGGTGCCGGAATAGACGCGCACGAAGGTCAGCGACCCGACGAAAGGGTCGTTCATGATCTTGAAGGCGAGCGCGGAGAAGGGAGCGGCGTCGTCCGGTGCCCGCTCGTCCGTCTCGGGGCCGCCGACGCGGTGTCCTCTGACCGCCCCGACATCCACCGGGGCCGGCAGATAGTCAACCACGGCGTCCAGCATCGGCTGGATGCCCTTGTTCTTGAAAGCGGAACCGCAGAGGACCGGCACGAAGCGCAGGCCGATGGTGCCCCTACGGATGCAGGCCTTGAGCGTGTCCTCGGACGGCTCCTGACCGGACTCGAGATAGGCCTCCATGGCCGCGTCGTCGAGTTCCAGGACGGCGTCGAGCAACGCCTGGCGATGGCGCGCGGCGGCGTCCCTCAGGGCGTCGGGAATGTCGGTGTAATAGAACTCGGCACCCAGCGTCTCTTCTTTCCAGACGATGGCGCGCATGGCGACCAGATCGACGACGCCGACGAAACTGGCCTCGGACCCGATCGGAATCTGGAGAACGAGTGGGAAGGCTCCCAGCCGTTCCTTCATCATGGCGACGCAGCGGAAGAAGTCCGCGCCGGTGCGGTCGAGCTTGTTGACGAAACACATGCGGGGCACGCCGTACTTGTCGGCCTGCCGCCACACGGTCTCGGACTGAGGCTCCACCCCCGCAACGGAGTCGAACACCGCAACCGCACCGTCGAGCACGCGCAAGCTGCGTTCGACTTCAATGGTGAAGTCGACGTGGCCGGGCGTGTCGATGATGTTGATACGGTGATCGCGCCAGAAGCAGGTCGTGGCCGCGGAGGTGATGGTGATGCCCCGTTCCTGTTCCTGCTCCATCCAATCCATCACCGCGGTGCCCTCGTGCACCTCGCCGATTTTGTACGACTTTCCAGTGTAGTACAAAATCCGTTCGGTGGTCGTGGTCTTCCCGGCATCGATGTGAGCCATGATGCCAATGTTGCGATAACGGTTCAGAGGATGGGAACGGGGCATGACAAGCACCTGGGCCGGTGGGTGCCTTACCAGCGGTAGTGCGAGAAGGCCTTGTTGGCTTCCGCCATACGATGGGTGTCTTCGCGCTTCTTCACGGCGGTGCCACGCTGGTTGGCGGCATCCAGCAGCTCACCCGACAGACGCTCGGTCATGGTGTTTTCCGAGCGGGCGCGGGCGGCGCCGATGAGCCAGCGGATGGCCAGGGCCTGGGCGCGGTCCGTGCGGACCTCGACCGGAACCTGATAGGTGGCGCCACCGACGCGACGCGAACGCACTTCGAGGTGCGGCTTCACGTTCAGCAGGGCGTCGTGGAAGACCTGAACGGGCTCGTTCTTGGTCTTGGCCTCGATGCGGCTGAGCGCGCCGTAGACGATGCGCTCGGCGGCGGACTTCTTGCCGTCCAGCATCAGGCAGTTCATGAACTTGGTCAGGACGCGGTCGCCATACTTGGCGTCCGGCAGGACCTCACGCTTCTCGGCGCGACGACGACGGGACATCGTGAATACTCCTTACTTCGGACGCTTCGCGCCGTACTTCGAACGACGCTGCTTACGGTCCTTCACGCCCTGGGTATCGAGCGTGCCGCGGATGATGTGGTAGCGAACGCCGGGAAGATCCTTCACACGGCCGCCGCGGATCATAACCACCGAGTGTTCCTGGAGGTTATGGCCTTCACCGGGGATGTAGGAGGTCACTTCGAAGCCGTTCGTCAGGCGAACGCGGGCGACCTTACGCAGAGCCGAGTTCGGCTTCTTCGGCGTGGTCGTGTAGACGCGGGTGCAGACGCCACGCTTCTGCGGGCACGCCTCCATCGCGGGAACCTTATTGCGCGCGGCCAAGGGCTCGCGCGGCTTACGGATCAACTGGTTGATCGTCGGCATATCTGCCTTTCATCCCTTCAGGTCACTCGGCCGGCGGAGCCGGACCGATTGGAAAATCGCCCGGCGATGCCGGACGATGCAAAAGCCCGCCTGCGAAGCCTGAAGGGCTTCGAGCGGGCCCAATGATCGAACGCCGCCGGATCGGTCCGAAGAGGACCTGTCGTTTGGCTATGTCGCTTGGGTTCAGCCGGATGCCGGGTGGGATGGACGGAAGACCTTCCCGGGGCTCCTTTTGAAGTTCGCGGACTATATGGGTCCGGCGGGAACCCGTCAAGCGCGCAGATGACCGTTTGTCGTGCGTTTCGACGACGTTTCTGCGTCATCCGGAGGGGGCCGACCGGCGGCGGCGCAACGCCTCGGCGCCCGCCTCCACCGCGGCAGCCCGCGCGTCGAGCATCGGGCGCATCCGGGCGAGAAGATCGGCCGTCACTCCCTCCCCCGCCGCTTCCGGCGTACCTGCGTCGAAGGGCGGCTTCGGATCGTATTCAATGGAGAGCTGGATGAGCTTCGCGGCCGGTTCACCGAACAGCTCGGCGACGATGCGCAGCGCCACGTCGATTCCCGCGGTCACGCCGCCGCCGGTGAACAACGTGCCGTCCACGACCACGCGCTCCGCCACCGGCGTGGCGCCGAAGGCGGCGAGGAAGTGGCGGGAGGCCCAGTGCGTGCCCGCCCGCTTGCCCTCCAGCAGCCCGGCGGCGCCGAGCACCAGGGAGCCGGTGCAGATTCCGGAGAGATAGCGGGCGGCGGACGCCCGCTCCGCCAGGAAGGTCAGGACTTCCTCGTCGGTCAGCAGCGCGTTGATGCCGCCACCGCCGGGCACCAGAAGGAGGTCGAGCGGCGGAGCCCCGGCCAGGGTCCCCGTGGGAAGGATGGTCAGGCCGGTGTCGGAGCGCACCGGATCGAGCGTTTTCCACAGCAGATGGACCTGGGCGCCGGGCACGCGGGCCAGCACTTCGTAGGGACCGGTGAGGTCGAGCTGCGTGACGTTGGGAAACAGCAGCAGGCCGAAGCTGGGTGCGTTCTCGGTCATCGTGGACGCTCCGATGCGTGGAGAGGACGATCTTAGACCCGGCGGCACAAACGAGAAAGGGGCGCGTCCCCTGCGGAACGCGCCCCCTGCCCTACCCTACACGCCGAAGCGTCGGACCCCGAACCCTCAGGCCGCGGTGCTCTCGCCCGGGTGCGGCAGGGCCGGAGCCTCGCCGTCGCCGGTCTCGCCCTCCGCCAGGGCGCGGTCGCGCTCGGCGGCGATCTGCTTCAGGCGGTTGACGACCGAGCCCGTGCCCGCCGGGATCAGGCGGCCGACGATCACGTTCTCCTTCAGGCCTTCCAGGTTGTCGGTCTTGCCCGACACCGCCGCCTCGGTGAGGACGCGGGTGGTTTCCTGGAACGACGCGGCGGAGATGAAGGACCGGGTCTGCAGCGACGCCTTGGTGATGCCCTGCAGGACCGGGTGGCCGGCGGCCGGCTTCAGCCCCTCGCCGACGGTCTTCTCGTTCTCCTCGTCGAACTCCTGACGGTCGACCTGCTCGCCCACCAGGAAGGTGGTCTCGCCGGCGTCGGTGATCTCGACCTTCTGCAGCATCTGGCGGACGATCACCTCGATGTGCTTGTCGTTGATCTTCACGCCCTGCAGTCGATAGACGTCCTGGATCTCGTTGATGAGGTAGTTGGCCAGAGCCTCCACGCCCATCACCGACAGGATGTCGTGCGGCACCGGGTTGCCGTCCATCAGCAGGTCGCCGCGCTGGACATAGTCACCCTCCTGCACGGAGATGTGCTTGCCCTTCGGGATCAGATACTCGCGCTCGTCCCCCGACTCGTCGTTGCGGACGACGATGCGGCGCTTGGTCTTGTAGTCCTTGCCGAACTCGACGCGGCCGTCGAGGTCCGAAATGATCGCGAAGTCCTTCGGACGGCGCGCCTCGAACAGCTCGGCCACGCGCGGCAGACCGCCCGTGATGTCGCGGGTCTTGGACGACTCGCGCGGGATACGCGCCAGCACGTCGCCGGCCCGGACATGGGCGCCGTTCTCGACCGAGAGAATGGCATCCACCGACATGAAGTAGCGGGCTTCCAGACCGTTGGCGAGCGTGATGATCTCGCCCCGCTCGTCGCGCAGCGTGATGCGCGGCTTCAGATCCGCACCGCGCGGCTGCTGACGCCAGTCCACCACGACCTTGGACGAGATGCCGGTCGCCTCGTCCATCACCTCGCGCATGGAGATGCCTTCCACGAGGTCCACATAGTGGGCGGTACCCTCGCGCTCGGTGATGATCGGCAGGGTGTAGGGGTCCCACTCGGCCAGCTTCTGGCCGCGCTCGACCTTCACGCCCTCGTCCGCCAACAGCTTCGCACCGTACGGAACGCGGTGACGCGCCCGCTCGCGGCCCTGCTCGTCGAGCAGGATCACCTCGGTGCTGCGGCCCATGACCACCGGGATGTTGGACGAGTTGATGACGACGTTGCGGTTGTGGATCCGCACCGTGGCATCGAACGCCGCCTCCACCTGGCTCTGCTCCGCACCGCGCTGCGCCGCGCCACCGATGTGGAACGTGCGCATGGTGAGCTGCGTGCCCGGCTCGCCGATCGACTGGGCGGCGATGACGCCGACGGCCTCGCCGACGTTGACCAGCGTGCCGCGGGCCAGATCACGGCCGTAGCACTTGGCGCAGACGCCGTCCTTGGTCTCGCAGGTCAGGACCGAACGGATCATGACGCTGTCGATGCCCGACCGCTCGATGCGGTCCACCGTGGGCTCGTCGATCAGGCCGGCGTTCGGCACGATCAGCTCGCCGTTCAGCGGGTCGATCAGGTCACCGACCACCGTGCGGCCGAGGATGCGGTCGCCCAGCGGGGAGATGACCTCGCCGCCGTCGATGACGGCCTTGACGGTGATGCCCTTGTCGGTGCCGCAATCGACCTCGACGATGATGGCGTCCTGGGCCACGTCGACGAGACGACGGGTCAGGTAACCGGAGTTCGCCGTCTTCAAGGCGGTGTCGGCCAGACCCTTGCGGGCGCCGTGGGTGGAGTTGAAGTACTCCAGCACGGTCAGGCCTTCCTTGAAGTTCGAGATGATCGGCGTCTCGATGATCTCGCCCGACGGCTTGGCCATCAGGCCGCGCATGCCCGCCAGCTGGCGGATCTGGGCGGCCGAGCCACGCGCACCGGAATGGGCCATCATGTAGACCGAGTTCACCGGCTTGCCGGGGGCGGTGTCGGAGATGACCTTCATCATCTCCGTCGCAACCTTCTCGGTGCATTCCGACCAGACGTCGACGACCTTGTTGTACTTCTCGCCCTGGGTGATCAGACCGTCGAGATACTGCTGCTCGAACTCCTTCACCCGCTCCTTGCTGTCGTTGACCAGCTTCTTCTTCGCCTCGGGGATGACCATGTCATCCTTGCCGAAGGAGATGCCGGCGCGGCAGGCGTGGCCGAAGCCGAGCTTCATCAGGCGGTCGGCGAAGATCACCGTCTCCTTCTGACCGCAATGGCGGTAGACGGCGTCGATGACGTTGCCGACGTCCTTCTTGGTCAGCAGGCGGTTGATCAGCGAGAAGGGCACCGCCGGGTTGCGCGGCAGGATCTCGGACAGCAGCATGCGGCCCGGGGTCGTCTCAACGATGGAGATCTTCTCGTCGCCGTTCTCGTCCACGCCCTTGTAGCGCGCCTTCACCTTGGCGTGCAGCGTCACGACCTTGGCGTCCAGCGCCTGCTCGATCTCGCCGACGTTGGCGAAGGTCATGCCCTCGCCCTTCTCGCCCGGCCGGTCCATCGTGATGTAGTAGAGACCCAGCACGATGTCCTGCGACGGCACGATGATCGGCTTGCCGTTGGCGGGCGACAGGATGTTGTTGGTCGACATCATCAGAACGCGCGCTTCCAGCTGGGCCTCGAGGCTCAGCGGGACGTGCACGGCCATCTGGTCACCGTCGAAGTCCGCGTTGAAGGCGGTGCAGACCAGCGGGTGGAGCTGGATCGCCTTGCCTTCGATCAGCGTCGGCTCGAAGGCCTGGATGCCCAGGCGGTGCAGCGTCGGGGCGCGGTTCAGCATCACCGGATGCTCGCGGATGACCTCCTCGAGGATGTCCCACACCTCGGGACGCTCCTTCTCGACCATCCGCTTGGCGGCCTTGATGGTCGAGGCGAGGCCGTACAGCTCCAGCTTCGCGTAGATGAAGGGCTTGAACAGCTCAAGCGCCATCTTCTTCGGCAGGCCGCACTGGTGCAGCTTCAGCTCCGGACCGACCACGATGACCGAACGGCCCGAGTAGTCGACGCGCTTGCCGAGCAGGTTCTGACGGAAGCGGCCCTGCTTGCCCTTCAGCATGTCGGACAGCGACTTCAGCGGACGCTTGTTGGCGCCGGTGATGACGCGGCCGCGGCGGCCGTTGTCGAACAGCGCGTCGACGGCCTCCTGCAGCATGCGCTTCTCGTTGCGGACGATGATGTCCGGCGCCTTCAGCTCGATCAGCCGCTTCAGGCGGTTGTTGCGGTTGATGACGCGGCGGTACAGGTCGTTCAGGTCGGAGGTCGCGAAGCGGCCGCCGTCCAGCGGGACGAGCGGGCGCAGCTCCGGCGGGATCACCGGAATGACTTCCAGGATCATCCATTCCGGACGCGACTGCGACGACAGGAAGGCGTCGATCAGCTTCAGGCGCTTCACGAGCTTCTTGCGCTTGGCCTCGGACGAGGTGTCCCGCAGTTCCTCGCGGCAGGTCTTCTTCTCCTCCTCCATGTCGAGCGCCGACAGCATGATGCGCAGCGCCTCGGCACCGATGGAGGCGGTGAAGGCGTCCTCGCCGTACTCGTCCTGGGCGGAGACGAACTCCTCCTCGCTGAGAAGCTGGTGCAGCTTCAGCGGGGTCAGGCCCGGCTCGATGACGACGTAGTTTTCGAAATAGAGGATGCGCTCCAGATCCTTCAGGGTCATGTCGAGCAGCAGGCCGATGCGGCTCGGCAGGGACTTCAGGAACCAGATGTGAGCGACCGGCGAGGCCAGCTCGATGTGGCCCATGCGCTCGCGCCGGACCTTCGACAGCGTCACCTCGACGCCGCACTTCTCGCAGATGATGCCGCGGTACTTCATGCGCTTGTACTTGCCGCACAAGCACTCGTAGTCCTTGATCGGGCCGAAGATGCGGGCGCAGAACAGGCCGTCGCGCTCAGGCTTGAAAGTGCGATAGTTGATGGTTTCCGGCTTCTTGATCTCGCCGAACGACCAGGACCGGATGCGCTCGGGGCTCGCGATCTGGATGCGGATCTGATCGAAGCTCTGGGGACCCTGGACCTGGCCGAAAATGTTCATCAACTCGTTCATGACCGTCTCCCGCTGGCAGCGCCGCGTTGTCGGTTAAGGGCAGTTCCCGCCGGAAGGGGCCAAGATGGCCCCTCCTCCGGCGGGTTCAAGTCTCTTGGGCTCAGTACGACCGCTGGTTCAGCTCGACGTTCAGGCCCAGGGAGCGCAGCTCCTTGACCAGAACGTTGAAGGACTCAGGGATGCCCGCCTCGAAGTTGTCGTCGCCGCGGACGATCGCCTCGTAGACCTTGGTGCGGCCGGACACGTCGTCCGACTTGACCGTGAGCATTTCCTGCAGCGTGTAGGCGGCGCCGTAGGCTTCGAGCGCCCACACTTCCATCTCACCGAACCGCTGCCCGCCGAACTGGGCCTTACCGCCGAGCGGCTGCTGGGTGACCAGCGAGTAGGGACCGATCGAGCGCGCGTGGATCTTGTCGTCCACCAGGTGGTGCAGCTTCAGCATGTAGATGTAGCCGACGGTCACCTTGCGGTCGAAGGCCTCGCCGGTGCGGCCGTCGATCAGGGTGACCTGACCGGAGCGGTCCAGACCCGCCTTCTCGAGCTGCTGGCAGATGTCTTCCTCGCGCGCGCCGTCGAAGACCGGCGTGGCGAAGGGGACGCCCTTGCGCAGGTTGCCGCCCAACTCCAGCAGCTCGCCCTCGGTCATGTCGGCGATCTGGTCGTCGTAGACCTTCTGGCCGTAGGCTTCCTTCAGCGTGATGCGCAGCCCGTCCATGGTCTGGGCGGCGTCGCCGCGGCCCTTCATGGCGAGACGGTACTGGTCGATGGCGCGGCCGATCTGCTTGCCGAGGCCGGCCGACGCCCAGCCCAGATGGGTCTCGAGGATCTGACCGATGTTCATGCGCGACGGCACGCCCAGCGGGTTCAGAACCAGATCGACCGGCTGGCCGTCCTCCAGATAGGGCATGTCCTCCTGCGGCAGGATGCGGGAGACCACACCCTTGTTGCCGTGGCGGCCGGCCATCTTGTCGCCCGGCTGCAGCTTGCGCTTCACCGCGACGAAGACCTTGACCATCTTCATCACGCCCGGCGGCAGCTCGTCGCCGCGCTGCAGCTTCTCGACCTTGTTCTCGAAGCGGTTCTGCAGCGCCTGGATCGAGTCGTCGAAGACCTTGCCCAGGCTCTCCACCGTCTCCATCACCTGCTCGTCGGCGATGGAGATCTGGCGCCACTGGCCCTTGGTCAGGTTCGCCAGTTCGGCATCGGTGAGCACCGTGCCGGCCCGCATGCCCTTCGGCCCGGACTGGGCGGTCTGGCCGAGGATGACCTCCTTCAGGCGGGTGTAGAAGCTGCGCTCCAGGATCGCGCGCTCATCGTCGCGGTCCTTGGCCAGCTTCTCGATCTCGGCGCGCTCGATCGCCAGGGCGCGCTCGTCCTTGTCGACGCCGCGGCGGCTGAAGACGCGGACCTCGACGATCGTCCCGGCGACGCCCGGCGGCAGACGCAGCGAGGTGTCGCGGACGTCGGACGCCTTCTCGCCGAAGATGGCGCGCAGCAGCTTCTCTTCCGGCGTCATCGGGCTCTCGCCCTTCGGCGTCACCTTGCCGACCAGGATGTCGCCCGGACGGACCTCGGCGCCGATGTAGACGATGCCGGCCTCGTCGAGGTTCTTGAGGGCTTCCTCACCGACGTTCGGAATGTCGCGGGTGATTTCCTCCTGGCCCAGCTTGGTGTCGCGGGCCATGACCTCGAACTCCTCGATGTGGATCGAGGTGAAGACGTCGTCCTTGACGATGCGCTCGTTGATGAGGATCGAGTCCTCGAAGTTGTAGCCGTTCCACGGCATGAAGGCGACGAGCACGTTGCGGCCCAGCGCCAGCTCGCCCAGCTCCGTCGAGGGGCCGTCGGCGATGATGTCGCCGGCCGCCACGCGGTCGCCCACCTTCACCAGCGGACGCTGGGTGATGCAGGTGTTTTGGTTGGAACGCTGGAACTTCAGCAGGTTGTAGATGTCCACGCCCGGCGCCGTGGCGTCGGACGAGTCGGTCGCCCGGACCACGATGCGGGTCGCGTCGATCTGGTCGACGATGCCCTTGCGCTTGGCGACGATGGTCACGCCGCTATCGCGGGCCACCGTGGCCTCCATGCCCGTGCCGACCAGCGGCGCGTCGGCCTTGACCAGCGGCACCGCCTGGCGCTGCATGTTCGAGCCCATCAGCGCGCGGTTCGCGTCGTCGTTCTCGAGGAACGGGATCAGCGCCGCGGCGACGGAGACGAGCTGCTTCGGCGACACGTCGATCAGGTCGATGGCCTCCGGGCGGAACATCAGGTATTCGCCGCCCTGCCGGCACGACACGAGGTCGGCGGCGAAGCGGTTGTTCGCGTCCAGTTCGGCGTTCGCCTGGGCGACGACGTAGCGGCCCTCCTCCATGGCGGAGAGGTAGACCACCTCGTCGGTGACGATGCTGTCGCGCACCTTGCGGTACGGGCTCTCGATGAAGCCGTACTGGTTCACGCGGGCGTAGGTCGCCAGCGAGTTGATCAGACCGATGTTCGGGCCTTCGGGCGTCTCAATCGGGCAGATGCGGCCGTAGTGCGTCGGGTGCACGTCGCGCACCTCGAAGCCGGCGCGCTCGCGGGTCAGACCGCCCGGGCCGAGGGCCGAGAGACGACGCTTGTGCGTGATCTCGGACAGCGGGTTGGTCTGGTCCATGAACTGCGAGAGCTGCGACGAGCCGAAGAACTCGCGCACGGCGGCGGCGGCCGGCTTGGCATTGATCAGGTCGTGCGGCATGACCGTGTCGATCTCGACCGAACTCATGCGCTCGCGGATCGCACGCTCCATGCGCAGCAGGCCGACGCGATACTGGTTCTCCATCAGCTCGCCGACCGAGCGGACGCGGCGGTTGCCGAGATGGTCGATGTCGTCGATCTCGCCGCGCCCGTCCTTCAGGTTCACCAGAACCTTGAGGATCGACATGATGTCCTGCTTGCGCAGGACGCGGACGCTGTCCTCGGTCTGGAAGTTCAGGCGCGCGTTCATCTTGACGCGGCCAACGGCCGACAGGTCGTAGCGCTCGCTGTCGAAGAACAGGCCGGCGAACAGCGCCTCGGCCGACTCCAGGGTCGGCGGCTCGCCCGGACGCATGACGCGGTAGATGTCGATCAGCGCGTCCTCGCGGGACGCGTTGCGGTCGGCCGCCATCGTGTTGCGGATGTAGGCGCCGACGTTGAGGTGGTCGATCGCCAGCACCGGCAGCTCGTCGACGCCGGCCTTCTCGAGCTTGTCGAGGTCGCTCGCCGACAATTCGTCACCGGCTTCGAACAGGACTTCGCCGGTCCGCTCGTTGATGATGTCGACGGCGAGGTAGCGGCCGGTCAGCTCCTCGGTGGAGACGAGCTGCTCGGCGAGGCCGCCCTCGACCAGCTTCTTGATCAGGCGCGGCGTCATCTTGGTGCCGGCCTCGGCGACGACCTGGCCGGAGGCCGCGTCCACGAGGTCGGAGGCGACCTTCACGCCCTTCATGCGGTCGGCGTTGAAGGGGGTCTTCCAGCCGCCCGACGCGCGGGTGTAGGTGATGGTGTCGTAGAAGAAATTGAGGATTTCTTCCTTCGCCATGCCCTGCGCCTCGTAGGGCAGCAGGTCCTTCTTCTGAGCCTTCCGCTCGGCGCGCAGCGCCTCGGTTTCCGCGCCGTCCAGAGCGAACAGCAGCGTGGTGGCCGGCAGCTTGCGGCGGCGGTCGATGCGCACGTAGACGAGGTCCTTGGCGTCGAACTCGAAGTCCAGCCAAGAGCCGCGGTACGGGATCACGCGGGCGGCGAAGAGATACTTGCCCGACGAGTGGGTCTTGCCCTTGTCATGGTCGAAGAAGACGCCCGGGCTGCGGTGCATCTGCGAGACGATGACGCGCTCGGTGCCGTTGATGATGAAGGTGCCGTTGGCCGTCATCAGGGGCATGTCGCCCATGTAGACGTCCTGCTCCTTGATGTCGCGGATCGAGCGCAGGCCCG
Source organism: Azospirillum sp. P4_B5 (assembly GCF_056402275.1). Taxonomy (NCBI): domain Bacteria; kingdom Pseudomonadati; phylum Pseudomonadota; class Alphaproteobacteria; order Rhodospirillales; family Azospirillaceae; genus Azospirillum; species Azospirillum sp. P4_B5. The sequence goes on along the minus strand of NZ_JBFUHT010000002.1, from coordinate 4,249 downwards.
TGTCCTCTTCGACGTCGAAGACGGAGAGGCGCAGGGTCACCTTCAGCGGGGCGGCGAAGGTCATGCCGCGCTGCTGGCACTCCTCGACGTCATACTTGGGCTGCTCAAGCTCGTACTTCACGAAGTCGAGGACGGCGCGGTCGGAGAAGTCCTTGATCGGGAACACCGACCGGAACACCTCCTGCAGACCCAGGTTGGCCCGCTTCTCCGGCGGGACGTCCATTTGCAGGAAGTGGTCGTAGGAGCTGCGCTGCACCTCGATGAGGTTGGGCATCTGGGTGACTTCCGGGATGCGCCCGAAGCTCTTCCGAACACGCTTTCGACCCGTAAAGGATTTGGCCATGGATGTCCCCAAACGTCAGAATCGTGAGTACGCTCGACCAGAAGCACGCGAACCAGGGTGCTCGCCGCGACGCGGCGATGATCGCGCGGCCCGCCCCTTATGCAGGGACGGAAAGAGCCGGACCGGGAAACCCGGTCCGGTGGAAGGCAGAAAACGCCGTGCGGCGGCAGGCCCCCTCGGGGACCAGCCGCCGTCCGGCGTGGATATGTCTTATCCGTCGCAGCAAGACGGTCTTACTTAATATCGACCTTGGCGCCGGCCTCTTCAAGCTGCTTCTTGATCTTGGCGGCCTCGTCCTTCGACACGGCCTCCTTGACGGGCTTCGGGGCGCCTTCGACCAGGTCCTTGGCTTCCTTCAGGCCCAGGCCGGTGATGGCGCGGACTTCCTTGATCACGTTGATCTTCTTGTCGCCGGCGTCGGCGAGGATCACGTTGAACTCGGTCTGCTCTTCGACCGGGGCGGCGGCGGCGGCCGGACCGGCGGCGGCAACGGCCACCGGAGCGGCGGCGGAGACGCCCCACTTCTCTTCCAGCAGCTTCGACAGCTCGGCGGCCTCGATGACGGTCAGGGCCGAGAGATCGTCGACCAGCTTCTGCAGATCAGCCATTTTAATGCTCCAACAACTCGATGTTCTGGGATGGGTAGACAGCTAGACGGGTGCGGCTCAGGCCGCCTCGTCCTTCTTCGCGTAGGCCGCCAGCACTCGGGCGACCTGGCCGCCCGGAGCCTGGAGAACACCGGCGATGCGGGTCGCCGGGGTCTGGATCATGCCCACGAGCTTGGCGCGCAGTTCGTCCAGCGACGGGAGCGTGGCCAGAGCCTTCACTCCCTCCACGTCGAGGATCTGGTCGCCGAGAGCGGCACCGACGATCTTCAGCTTCTCGTTGGTCTTCGCGTAGTCGGCCACCACCTTGGCGGCCGCGACGGGATCCTTCGAGTAAGCGATCGCGGTCGGTCCCTTGAAGAGACCGTCCAGACCTTCGAACTGCGTGCCCTGAAGGGCGCGGCGGGCGAGCCGGTTCTTCGTCACCTTGAAGCTCGCGCCCGCGGCCCGAATCTTGCCACGCAGGTCGGTGACTTCCGCCACCGTCAGGCCCAGATGGTGGGTGACCACCACCAGGCCCGTGTCCTGGAGCTTCGACTGCAGGTCCGCGATCGTCGCTTCTTTTTGTGTACGATCCACGGATCGCCTCCTTGCACAGAGGTTTACGAGGGACCCCTTCCCTTGCGGTCGGGAGCCCCGGCGAACCTGTCCCAGAAGTTCGAGCCGTTCCTGAACCGCGGGCAAGCCCGCGTGGTTAACGGTTCAACTCCTGTCTGCTCTGGCGGGTTTAAGCCCTTGCCTCCGGGGGAGGCGCAGGCACCAGCGGTCTTGGACAGGGTGGGCATCCCCGCAGGGACACCCGATCGCCGCCGGCCCCGAGGGAACCGGCGGCGAAACTCAGGTCACTCAGGCCGTGGCGGCCAGAGTGGACAGATCGAGCTTCAGGCCCGGGCCCATCGTCGAGGACAGCGAGACCTTCAGCAGGTACTGGCCCTTGGCACCGGTCGGCTTGGCGCGGGTGATGGCATCCACGAAGGCGCGGATGTTCTGCACCAGAGCCTCTTCCGAGAAGCTGGCCTTGCCGACGCCGGCATGCACGATGCCGGTCTTCTCGGCGCGGAACTCCACGGCGCCGGCCTTGGCGGCCTTGACGGCGCCAGCCACGTCGGGGGTAACGGTGCCCAGCTTCGGGTTCGGCATCAGGCCGCGCGGGCCGAGAACCTTACCGAGCTTGCCGACGACGCCCATCATGTCCGGGGACGCGATGCAGCGGTCGAAGTCGATGTTGCCGGCCAGGATCTTCTCGGCCAGATCGTCGGCGCCGACGATGTCCGCCCCGGCGGCCAGGGCGTCGTCCGCCTTGGTGCCCTTGGCGAACACGGCGACGCGCACGGTCTTGCCGGTGCCGTTCGGCAGGTTAACCACGCCGCGGACCATCTGGTCGGCGTGACGCGGATCGATGCCCAGGTTCATGGCGATTTCGATGGTCTCATCGAACTTCGCCTTGGGCAGGCCCTTGATCAGGGAGACGGCGCCCTCCAGCGAGTAGAGCGCCTCGCGGTCGACCTTCTTGTAGGAATCGGTCAGTCGCTTGCCGAGCTTCGCCATGGGATCAGCCCTCCACCACTTCGAGGCCCATCGAGCGGGCGGAACCAGCGATCATGCTCGCGGCCGCCTCGACGTCGTGGGCGTTCAGGTCCTTCATCTTCTTCTCAGCGATGTCACGAATCTGGGTCTTCGTGATCTTGCCGGCGAAAGCGCCCTTGCCGGTGGTCTGCGAGCCCTTGTCGATGCCAGCGGCCTTCTTCAGGAAGTAGCTGACCGGCGGGGTCTTCGTGACGAAGGTGAAGGTACGGTCGCCGTAGGCGGTGATGACCACCGGGATCGGCATGCCGACTTCGAGATCCTGCGTCTTGGCGTTGAACGCCTTGCAGAACTCCATGATGTTCAGGCCGCGCTGACCGAGCGCCGGGCCGATGGGCGGCGACGGATTCGCCTTGCCGGCCGGAACCTGCAGCTTGATGAAGCCGACGATTTTCTTTGCCATGTCACAACCTCCAGATACGACGCCTCGGTACGCTGACGGGCGTCGCGGGGCTTTGCGGTGCGGCTATGGCGGGCCTTCCGCAGCAGAAAGGAGCACGTGACTGTTCATCACGTGCCCCGGGAAAACTGTTAACCTCAGACCTTCTCGACCTGGGTGTATTCCAGCTCGACCGGCGTGGAGCGGCCGAAGATCGACACCGCCACCTTGAGGCGGGCCTTCTCCTCGTCGACTTCCTCGACGGTGCCGTTGAAGGAGGTGAAGGGGCCGTCGCTCACACGAACCTGCTCGCCCACCTCGAAGGTGATCGAGGGCTTGGGGCGCTCAAAGCCTTCCTGCACCTGATGGATGATCCGCTCGGCTTCGCGCTGGCTGATCGGCTGCGGCTTGCCGCCACCGCCCAGGAAGCCGGTGACCTTCGGCGTGTTCTTCACGAGATGCCAGGACTCGTCCGTCAAATCCATCTTGATGAGGACGTAGCCGGGGAAGAACTTCCGCTCGGTGTTGATCTTGGAACCCCGGCGCACTTCGACCACTTCCTCGGTCGGCACCAGGATTTCTTCGAACTTGTCTTCCAGACCCTTCTGAGCCGCCTTCTCGCGGATGGCCTGGGAAACCTTCTTTTCGAAGCCCGAATAGACGTGAACGACGTACCAGCGCGCGGCCATGGCGATCAGGCTCCCAGCCCAAGGATCATACGGACGGCGAAGGCCAGCACCTGATCCACGACGAGGAAGAACAGCGAAGCCAGCACCACCATGACGAACACCATGGCGGTCGTCACGCCGGTTTCCTTGCGGGTCGGCCAGGTGACCTTGGCCACCTCGCGGCGGACGTCGCGCGCGAATTCTGCGGGGTTCACTTTAGCCATCGTAGACCGTGCGGGCTCCGGTGCGACGTGTAGGGCGCGGTCAGCGACCCGTTCTTGTTCGGTACGGCGTGGCAGGAGTGGAGGGGCTCGAACCCCCAGCCCCCGGTTTTGGAGACCGGTGCTCTACCAATTGAGCTACACTCCTATCGCCGCAGGCTCTACCCCCGGCGGGGAGCGGAGCTTATAGCGCATAGCCGCGTGGCTTGCTAGCCTTTTTATCGGCCGGCACGCCGAAATCGACAGGGATCAATCCCGCCGCCGAACCACGGAGGAACGGCGGCAGGATCGACTCCTCAACTTACTTGATGATCGAGGCGACGACGCCGGCGCCGACGGTGCGGCCACCCTCGCGGATGGCGAAGCGCAGACCCTCGTCCATGGCGATCGGAGCGATCAGCTCGACTTCCATGGAGATGTTGTCGCCCGGCATCACCATCTCGGTGCCT